>JAFEFQ010000009.1 GCA_018240505.1 Pseudomonadota bacterium | reverse complement strand
GACATTCTCGCCACGTTGGCGGCGTTCGGCATGCAGTCCGATGAACCGGTGGTGTGGCAGAGTCGACGGGCAAAAGCCTATGACGAGGCGTTCGCGCGATTGCGCGAGCGCGTGTTTGCCTGTTGGTGCAGCCGCAGCGACCTCGCCACCGCCGACGGCATGCATCGCGGCGCCTGCGTCGCCGCGGCGGATGCCGCGCGTGCGCCGGCCTGGCGCCTGCGCGTGGATGATCGCGACATCGGCTTCGTCGATTTGCTGCAGGGCGAGTACGTGCAGAATCTGTTGCGCGACGTCGGCGATTTCGTCGTGCGCCGCGTCGAAGGCGGTTACGCGTATCAGCTCGCCGTGGTCGTCGACGACGCCGAGGCGGGCATCACCGAGGTCGTGCGCGGCGTGGACCTGCTCGATTCGACGCCGCGGCAGATCCGCCTGCAACAGCTGCTGGCCGTGCCGACGCCGGGTTATCTGCATCTGCCACTCGTGCTCGACCGCACCGGCGCAAAACTGTCGAAGTCCGAAGGTGCGCCGGCGGTCGATCGAGACGATCCGCTGCCGGCCCTGCGCGCGGCGCTCGACTTCCTCGGCCTGGGCGACGCAGCACGAACGTCGGCGCCAAATCCCCGAGCGCTGCTCGTCGCTGCCGTGCAGCATTTCGACCTCGCCGCACTACGCAAACAATCCGGCAGATTTCCCGCCTTGGACTGAGAAACCGAACGTGTACAATCGAGGAAAAGATTCCGTCGGCTGAGCCCAGTCGGCGCACAAACGGAGGGAGCAACTCATGACGTCTCGCGTAGCACTCGTTACCGGCGGCACCGGCGGCATCGGCACCGCCATCGTCAAGCGTCTTGCGGGCATGGGCCACAAGGTCGCGACCAACTACCGCGACGAAGCCAAGGCCAAGGCTTGGGCGGACAAGCTCAAATCCGAAGGCGTCGACGTGCTTCTGGTCAAGGGCGACGTTTCCGACACCGCCTCCGCCGAGGCGATGGTCAAGGAAGTCGAGGCCAAGCTCGGGCCGGTCGACATCCTGATCAACAACGCCGGCATCACGCGCGACACGACCTTCCACAAGATGAGCGCGACGCAGTGGCAGGAAGTGATCAATACCAACCTCAACTCGGTGTTCAATGTCACCCGCCCGGTCATAGACGGCATGCGCAACCGCAAGTGGGGCCGCATCGTGCAGATCAGCTCGATCAACGGCCAGAAGGGCCAGTACGGGCAAGCCAACTACGCCGCGGCCAAGGCCGGCATGCACGGCTTCACGATCTCGCTCGCGCAGGAGAACGCGAAATTCGGCATCACGGTGAACACGGTCTCGCCCGGCTACGTCGCCACCGAGATGGTCATGGCCGTGCCCGAGGAGGTACGCAACAAGATCGCCGCGCAGATTCCGGTCGGCCGCCTCGGCGAACCCGAGGAAATCGCCTATGCGATCGAGTTCTTCGTCAATGACGAGGCGAAGTGGATTACCGGCGCCAACCTCGCCATCAATGGTGGCCAGTACATGGGTTGGTAAATTCGGCGCCTGCGCGATGCCGTGAATGGCGTCGCGCACCATATTTACGGGCGAGACACTGACCTCGAACGGGCGGCGGCCAAAGATTGGAACGCAAGAATGTGCCTGCTTGCAGCCGGTGCGCCACCGCCGACCTTTCGCCCGGTCATGGCGCCCACATCCCGTTGCTGCGCAGCAAAACACTGGTGCGCCGCGGCACAATCTGCTAGTTTTGCGGCATGGCACAAACCCGCATAATCAAGAAATATCCGAATCGGCGCCTCTACGACACGGAGATCTCGAGCTACATCACGCTCGAAGAAGTCCGCCAGCTCGTGCTCGACGGTGACGATTTCGAAGTCCGCGATGCAAAGACCGGCGAAGACCTGACCCGCACCGTGCTGCTGCAGATCATCGCCGAGCACGAGGGTCATGGCCAGCCGATGTTCACCACGCAGCTGCTTTCGCAGGTGATCCGCTTCTACGGCGATTCGATGCAGGGCTTCATGGGCAGCTATCTGGAGAAGAGCCTGCAGATCTTCCTCGATCAGCAGGGCAAGTTCCGCAGCCAGCTCAACAACATCCTCGGGCAGACGCCCTGGTCCATGCTCAACGACATGACCGAGCGCAACCTCGACCTGTGGAAATCGGTGCAGGACAACTTCCTCAAGTCCGCCGCCGCGCAGGCGCACCAGGCCGGCACGGCGAAGAAGGACGGCAAGCCCTGATCCGGCGCGCTGCGACATGCGATTCCGCTGCGCAGCATGTGTTGCGCAGCACGAAGACCAACCCATCCTCGCGATGGGATTTTTTTTGATGAGGCAGGAATGAAGAAGCGCATCGCCCTGGTGACCGGCGGCATCGGCGGACTCGGCACCGAAATCTGCAAGCACCTGGCCAACGCCGGCTGCATCGCGATCGCCGCCGACCTCGGCAGTCGACCCGAGCGCCTGGCCGAGTTCGAGAACGAGATCAGGGACTACGCCGGCAAGATTTTCTTCGAGCCGTTCAATGTCGCCGATTTCGATGCCTGCGCCGCGCTGGTCAGGCAGGTCGAGACGACGCATGGCCCGATCGACATTCTGGTCAACGCCGCCGGCATCACGCGCGACACGACACTGCGCAAGATGTCGCCACAGCAATGGATGGACGTGCTCAAGATCAACCTGGACGGCGTGTTCAACATGTGCCGCAATGTCGTCGACGGCATGAGCGATCGCGGCTTCGGCCGCATCGTCAACATCTCCTCGGTCAACGGCCAGACCGGCCAGTTCGGCCAGACCAACTACTCCGCGGCCAAGGCCGGCATGCACGGCTTCACGATGGCGCTGGCGCGCGAAGTCGCGCGCAAGGGCGTGACCGTCAACAGCGTCTCGCCGGGCTACTGCAACACCGCGATGGTGCGCGCGATCCCCGAGAACGTGCGCAGCCAGATCGTCGCGAGCATCCCGGTCGGCCGCCTCGGCGAACCCTCGGAAATCGCGCGCGTCGTCGCCTTCCTCGCCGCCGACGATTCGGGCTTCATCACCGGTGCGAACATTCCGGTGAACGGCGGCTATTTCATCGACTTTTGATCGAAGCGAAGCCGGTCCGAGACGTTTTCGAGCCCTACCAGACAATATCCGCCGGCACGTCGTCCTCGGCCGGCGCATTCGGATCGCACAGCAATACCAGCGCCTGCGGGCTGATCTCCTGCGCCTGCAGCGCGACGTCGCGCTCGACGAGCAGGTAGCGGCCGGCCAGTTGCACGATCGCGAGATCGCCGCGGTTGAGCTTGGCGAACTGCTCGGCGGTGCAGTACACGCGGCGGATCTTGTTGCCGTGCGGGAAGTGGCGCGGCGTGTCGGCGTCGGCGGAATTGAGCGCCTTGCCCTGGAGCAGGCCCGCCAGTTTCTGCTTGCGCTCGCGGTTCTCGCGCGCCAGTTGTTCGGCGTCGCGTTGCGCCTGGTCGCGCTCGTCCTTTTCCTGCTTCGCACGCAACGCATAGGCGTGGGCGAGGTTGGGCTCGTGCGGCGTGGAAGCAGGCTTCTTCGGTTGCTGCGCCTGCGGCCGCGCCGCCTTCACGGGCTGCGGTTTCTTGTGCTGCTCCCTGGCAGGTTTGGTCTCAGCCTTGAATTTCGCGGCGAGGCCGGACTTCAGCAATTGGTCGCGCAGTGATTCGGACATAAAAAAGCTTGGACGCGCCTTTTCGGACTGCAGATTCTATTTGAAAAGCGCGGCCAGGGACGGCTCTCTTTCGACTCTCGCTGTCAGCGGCGAATGCACTAGTAGTGCGGCGGGGGCGGCTCGTCGCGGTGATCATGACCGAGCGTCGCGCTGATGCCGCCCAATTCGTCGCGCAGGCGTTGGAACTCGCGTTGCAGATCGGCGAGGATGCGGTCCTGTGCGGCAACCGTCGCATCGAGGCTCTGCATCGTGCTGTCGAGGAACGACAGGCGCACCTCGATCTCGGTCAGGCGCCGCTCGATCGAAGCGTCGTTGGCATCGGACACGCTCATTCCCTGCCCTGGTTCCCCGGCGTCCGACTCTCCACGCTGCGGCCACGACCGATACCGTAGTAGGCAATGCCCGCCGCCTCGACCGCCGCAGGCTCGTAGATGTTGCGCCCGTCGAAGATCGCCGGCGCCTTCAGGCTGGCCTTGATGCGCGCGAAATCCGGACTCCAGAACGCCTTCCACTCGGTGACGATGACGAGCACGTCGGCGCCGTCCAGCGCGGCGTCGGCGTCCTCGCACAGCACGAGGTCGGCGCGCTCGCCGTAGATGCGCCGCGCTTCCTCGCGCGCCTCTGGATCGTAGGCCCGTACCTTCGCCCCGGCCTGCCAAAGCTGCTCGAGCAGGCGTCGGCTCGACGCCTCGCGCATGTCGTCCGTGTTCGGCTTGAATGCGAGGCCCCAGACCGCGATCGTCTTGCCTTTCGGCGCCGCGCCGAAATGGCGCTCGATCAGCTCGTAGAGTTTTTCCTTCTGCGCGTCGTTGACCGCCTCGACCATGCCGAGCAGGCGCGCCTCGTAGCCGTGGCTGCGTGCGGTGTGCTCAAGCGCGCGCACATCCTTCGGGAAGCACGAGCCGCCGTAGCCCGCGCCCGGATAGATGAACGAATAGCCGATGCGCGGATCCGAGCCGATGCCGTGCCGCACCAGCTCGATGTCGGCGCCGACCCGCTCGGCGATGTTCGCCATCTCGTTCATGAAGCTGATCTTGGTCGCGAGCATCGCGTTCGCCGCGTACTTGGTCAGCTCGGCCGAACGCACGTCCATCAGCACGATGCGCTCGTGGTTGCGGTTGAACGGCGCATACAGCGCTTTCATCTGCTCGATCGCGCGTGCGCTGGTCGAGCCGATCACGATGCGGTCCGGACGCATGCAGTCCTTGACCGCGTCGCCTTCCTTGAGGAATTCCGGATTGGAAACGACATCGAAGGCGATGTCCGCTCCGCGCGCGGACAGTTCGGCGGAGATCGCCGCGCGCACGCGGTCCGCGGTGCCGACCGGCACCGTGGACTTGTTGACGATCACCGTCGGCCGATCCAGGTGCCGGCCGATCGTGCGTGCCACGTTGAGCACATGCGAGAGGTCGGCGCTGCCGTCCTCGTCGGGCGGCGTGCCGACGGCGATGAAGACCACCGAGGCATGCGCGATCGCCGCCGCTGCGTCGGTGGTGAAGCGCAGCCGCTTCTTCACGCGATTTGCGGCGACGAGGTCGTCGAGGCCGGGCTCGAATATCGGGATTTCACCGGCGTCCAGGCGCGCGACCTTGGCCGCATCGATGTCCACGCAGACGACATCGTTGCCGACCTCGGCCATGCAAGCGCCAGTGACAAGACCGACGTAACCCGTGCCGAAAATGCTTATCTTCATCTGCTCAATTGTAGCGAGTCGATAGATACCGCGCATTGCGCCCGGTGACGAAAAAGGCGCGGGAGACCCGCGCCTTTTTATTACGAATTGCAGCGTTGCTTACTGCTTTGCGGCGGCGGGCTTGTCCACCGGCTGCGGCGTCTTCGCGGTGCCGGCGGCCGACGCCGGCGGCTCGATGCCGAGCAGGGTGACTTCGAAGATCAGCGTCGCGTTCGGACCGATCGGACCCGGGCCGTTCTCGCCGTAGGCAAGCTTGGCCGGCACGTAAAACTTGTACTTCGAACCCGTCGACATCAGCTGCACGCCTTCGGTCCAGCCCGGGATCACCCCGTTGAGCGGGAACGTCGCCGGGCCGCCGTGGTCAGCCGAAGCATCGAACTTGGTGCCGTCGATCTTGGTGCCGAGGTAGTCGACCTTGACCGTGTCGGTCGCCTTCGGCTTCGCACCGGTGCCTTCCTTGACCACTTCGTACTGCAGGCCCGAGTCCGTGGTCTTCACGCCGGCCTTGGTCTTGTTCTTGGCAAGAAAAGCATCGCCGTCGGCCTGGTTCTTCTTCGCTTCCTCGGCGCGCTTGGCCATCGCCGCGGCCTGATGCTTCTGCATGAATTCCTGGTTGACCTGGTTGAGCTCGTCCGGGGTCAGCTTCGGCTTGACGCCCTTGAGGCTTTCCTGCAGCGCGGCGACGAGCGCGGCTTGGTCGACTTCGTCCTTGATCTGCGCAAGGTTCTCGCCGACCTTGGTGCCGACCAGATAACCGTACTTTTCCTTCTCGCTCTTGAACTTGGCGTCGATCGCCTTGTTCGCGGCCGGGGCTGCGGCTCCCGCGGCCGGAGCCTGCGCGAAAGCGGCGCCGGCGACGGTCATCGCACCGACAACGGCGGTGGCGATCAGGGACTTGCGCAAAAACTGGGTCATGTGTGCTCCTGGTAACTCGAAAATCTTTGGGTAAGCGATCCGCAAGCGGATCCGGACATGGCCACCCGCACGGAGCGGGGGCGCGAAAAAGCGGTGTATTGTGCGGCCCCTACCCCTCGAAGGCAAATGAACCGAACCGGACTGTTCGACTCGGCCGTCCGGCGATGGTTCCGTGGGACGAAGTCTCGTTCAGGTTCGAGTCGCCTGCCTCTTCCGGGCGGTCTGCCAAGCCGATCCCCGCTTGGCAGACCGCGCCGGGTTCGAAGTAAATTCGAACCCGGCTACGATGAATCAAGCGCTCGCGTGCTCGATTCGCGCCGGGCCGTCCATGGCCCGCGGAAACCTGCACTCGTGCCAGTTTCCTTCGGGTAAAATACGTGCATGCTGCGTTTCGACGATCTCGCGCTGCGGCGCGGCCCCCTGCTTTTGTTCCAATCCATGACCCTGCAACTGCACGCCGGCTGGCGTGTGGGCATCAGCGGGCGCAACGGCGCGGGCAAATCGAGCCTGCTGGCGCTGGTCGCCGGCGACCTGCAACCCGATGCCGGGCATTTCGAGCGGCCGAAGAACTGGACCCTTGCCTGGGTCAAGCAGGAAGTCGAGGCGCTGGACGTCACCGCGCTCGACTACGTGCTCGACGGCGACGTGGAATTCCGCCAGATCGAGCGCGACCTTGCCGCCGCCGAGGCCGCGCACGACGGCATGCGCCTGGCCGAACTGCACGGACGCCTGCTCGCGATCGACGGCTACGCCGCGCACGCGCGCGCCGGCGCCCTGCTGCACGGCCTCGGCTTCGCCGCCGGCGCCGAGACGCGCAACGTGCGCGATTTCTCCGGCGGCTGGCGCATGCGCCTCAACCTGGCGCAGGCGCTGATGTGCCGCTCGGACCTGCTCCTGCTCGACGAGCCGACCAACCACCTCGATCTCGACGCGGTGATTTGGCTCGAAGGCTGGCTGAAAAAGTATACCGGCACCCTGCTCGTCATCTCGCACGACCGCGAGTTTCTCGACGCCGTGGCCACGCACATGCTCAGCATCGCCGAGCAGCGCGTGGAACTGTTCGCCGGCAACCTGACCGGCTACGAGCGCAAGCGCAGCGAGCGCCTGGCGCAGCAGCAATCGATGCTGGAAAAGCAGCAGCGCGAACGCGCGCATCTGCAAAGCTTCGTCGACCGCTTCCGCGCGAAAGCGTCCAAGGCGCGCCAGGCGCAATCGCGCATCAAGGCGCTGGAACGCATGGTCGACATCGCGCCGGTGCGCGCGGCTTCGACGATCCGCTTCGAATTCCGCAAGCCCGCGGCGATGCCCGACCCGTTGCTGCGTCTCGACGAGGCCGCGGCAGGCTACGGCGAGCGCCGCGTGCTCGACCGGATCAAGTTCAACCTCGTACCCGGCGATCGCGTCGCCCTGCTCGGCGCGAACGGCGCGGGCAAATCGACATTGATCAAACTGCTCGCCGGGCAACTCGCACCAATGGGCGGCGAAATGATCGCCGCGCGCGATCTCAAGATCGGCTACTTCGCCCAGCATCAACTCGAACAGCTGCACGCGAAGTCGACCGCGGTCGAACATCTGCTCGAACTCGACCCTGCGCTCGGCGAACGCGGCGCGCGCGACTTCCTCGGCGGCTTCGGCTTCGTCGGCGATCGCGCGCTCGAGCCCGTCGCGCCGTTCTCGGGCGGCGAGAAGGCGCGGCTGTGTCTCGCGCTCACCGTGTATCAGAAACCGAACCTGCTGCTGCTCGACGAGCCGACCAACCATCTCGACCTCGACATGCGCGAGGCGCTGACCGAGGCACTCAACGACTACGAAGGCGCGCTCGTCCTCGTCTCCCACGACCGCGCACTGATCCGCACCTGCTGCACGACCCTGCTGCACGTCGGCGGCGGCCGCGTTGCCGACTACGATGGCGACCTCGACGACTACGCGCGCATCGTGCAGCGTGCGAATGCCGAGGACGTCGGCAGCGCCGCCGCTCCGGCCGCGCCGGGCAAGAGCAGGAAAGAACAGCGGCGCGATCGCGCGGATGCGCGCACGAAGGCCGCGCCTGCGGGTGATGCGGCAGCCGAGGAGCGCGAGCGCGTCGCCAAGCAACGCTCGCTGCGCAAGCAGCTTGCCGACCTCGAAAAGCGCATGGCCGCGCTCGAGGCGGACAAGCGCGCGCTGGACGCCAAACTGGCCGATTCCGCGTTCTACGCGGGTGCCTCGACCGCACAGATGCTCGAACTGAGCCAGCAATCGAATGTCCTCGCCGCCGATATCGGCACGACGGAAGAAGCCTGGCTGGCCGCGCAGCACGAGCTCGAGCAGACCGAAACGGCCTGATAGACAGGCTGCTCCTGTAGGGGCGAGGCTTGAGAGGCGTGGCTTGCGCGCGCCTCGCACGCAAGAGGTCGATGCGAGCGTGCCTGCTCTTGCCACAAAACTCAACAAAATCAGAAGCCGGCGCGATGAATCGCGCCCCTACGTCGTGGTTTTCGCTAGTTTTTTGAAAAAAGAGTTTGACATCCTGTGATTTAGTGTTATAGTTACATACAACACCACTTCATCGACTCACAAAGTCACTACGGAGATGATCATGAACACGTCCACCCCAGTCATACGGCTCGGCTTGCTCGCGCTGACGGGCGCGATCGTTCTCGGCGCCGCGACCCTGCACTCGAACCCCGCTCCGGTCGCGCCCAACCCCGCTGCCTCCGCCCTGCCGGTCGTCACCCTCGGCACCGTGACGGTGCGTCCCGATGCCGCGCAAGTCGCGGTCGTGCCGACGGTCTCACCGCTGCCGGTCCTGCCTGTCGTGCACGTCGGCGCGAGCGAGGAGGAAGTCCTTGCCGCACGCATCGATCCCAGCGATCGCATCCAGGTGCTGTCGACGATCACGGTGCAGCCAAGCGCCGAGGAGATCGCCGACGCCATGCGCGCGACGGCCGTGGTCCAGGTCGGCGACGAAGAAGAACGCAGCTTCCTCGCGCGCGCGGTCGCCGAACCGCACCGCCTGCGCCTGGACATGCCCTACTATTCGTTCGGCAAGGTTTTGACCCGCAGCGGCAAGTGAGAGCACGGCCATCGCCATGAGCGTTACCTGGAACGACAATGCACCGATCTATCGCCAACTGCGCGACCGTGTCGTGGCAATGATCCTCGACGGCGTACTCAAGCACGGCGATGCACTGCCGTCCGTGCGTCAGGTTGCGGCGGATTTCCAGCTCAACCCGATCACCGTATCGAAGGCATATCAGGAGCTGGTCGACGACAACCTCGTCGAGAAGCGCCGCGGCCTCGGCATGTATGTCGCCGAAGGCGCGCGCGAAGCGCTGCTGCGCAGCGAACGCGAACGCTTCCTGCGCGAAGAATGGCCGACGCTGCGCGATCGCCTGAGTCGCCTCGGCCTCGATCTTTCCACCCTGCTCGGCACCGCGAAGAACACCAACGGCAACTCGCATGAATGACGTCAGCGCCACTACGACCCACATCGTCCGCGCGCGCGGCCTGGCCAAGCGCTACGGCGCGACCGTCGCGCTCGACCACGTCGATTTCGATATCGCTGCGGGGCGAATAGTGGGCCTGATCGGCCCGAACGGCGCGGGCAAGACGACGGCCCTGAAGGCGATCCTCGGCCTCACCGAATTCGAAGGCGAATTGTCCGTGCTCGGCCTCGACCCGCGCACGCAACGCACCGAACTGATGCAGCAGGTCTGCTTCATCGCCGACGTCGCCGTGCTGCCACGCTGGCTGCGCGTGTCCGAGGCCGTGGATTTCGTCGCCGGGGTGCATCCGCGCTTCTCGCGCGAGAAATGCCTCGCGTTCCTCGCCCGCACCAAGCTGCAGCCGACCCAGCGCGTGCGCGAACTGTCCAAGGGCATGATCGTGCAGTTGCACCTCGCCCTGGTCATGGCGATCGACGCCAGGCTGCTCGTTCTCGACGAACCGACGCTCGGCCTCGACATCCTCTATCGCAAGGAATTCTACCAGAGCCTGCTCAACGACTACTTCGACGAAGAGAAGACCATTCTCGTCACCACGCACCAGGTCGAGGAGATCGAGCACATTCTCACCGACCTGATCTTCATCAAGGACGGCAAGCTCATCGTCAACGCGAGCATGGAGGAGATCGGCGAGCGCTACGCCGAGGTCATGGTCGGACCGGACAAGGTCGAGGCGGCGCGCGCGCTCAAGCCGCTCAACGAGCGCGGCATCTTCGGCAAGACCGTGTTCCTGTTCGACGGCGTGCCGCAGGCGCAACTCGCGCAGCTCGGCGAACTGCACAAGCCGAGCGTCGCCGACCTGTTCGTCGCGACGATGAAGGGGACCTACGCATGAACGCACTCACCACGACGACGAAGCCGAATCCGATGCAAACCTTTCTCTGGCTGCTCAAGCGCGAATACTGGGAACATCGCGGCGGGTTCTTCTGGGCGCCGCTGATTGCAGGCGGCGTGGTGATCGCGATCGCCCTGCTCAGCCTGATCGTCGCCGAAACCACCGCCGCGCGCCACGGCATCCAACTCGGCGGCATGAACCTCGACACGATCGCGCACAACATGACGGCCGAGCAGGTCGCGCAGTTCAACTCGGGCCTCACGGTAGGCCTGATGGGCCTGTCGATCCCGATCATGATCACGCTGGCGTTCGTCGTGTTCTTCTATCTGCTCGGCGCGCTCTACGATGACCGCCGCGACCGCAGCGTGCTGTTCTGGAAATCGCTGCCGATCTCCGATCTCGATACGGTGTTGTCCAAGGTCGTGGCCGCGGTGCTCCTCGCGCCGCTGTTGGCGATCGCCGCCACGATCGTGCTGCATCTCGCCTTTCTGGTCCTGATCAGCGGCTATGCCGGCCTGCACCAGGTCAATCCGCTGCCGCTGCTGTGGAATCCTGCGCAACTGGTGTCTCTGTGGCTCAAGCTGATCCTGCTGATTCCGGTCAATGCGGTGTGGGCGCTGCCGACCGTCGGCTGGCTGCTGCTCTGCTCGGCGTTTGCGCGATCCAAGCCGTTTCTGTGGGCCGTGGCCGTGCCGGTGGCGCTCGGCGCGATCATGGGCTTCACCCATCTGCTGCAGCAGTTGTCGATTCCAAGCGCGTGGTACTGGAAGAACATCGTCGGCCGCATCCTGTTCGGCGTCGTTCCGGGCGGCTGGTTCGATATCGGCGGCAACGGCGCGTTCAGCACATTGACCAACGGCGACAATGTCAACATCGCCCTCGACCGCTTCGGCCTGGTGAACTCGCTGCTGAGCTGGAACCGCATCCTCGGCGCGCTGGCCTCGCCGGATCTGTGGATCGGCGCCGCCGCCGGCGCCGGCCTGATCGTTGCGGCGATCTGGTTCCGCCGCCGACGCGTCGAGACTTCGGTCTGACGCACAAACAAAGCGCGGCGCACGGCGCGCCGCGCAGTCCGGTCCGGATGCCGCGATTCAGAGCCTTTCGCTGACGATGCGGTAAGCGTCGCCGCTCTTGATCACGCCCGACTGGTTGAGGTCGATCTCGCCTTCGAGCCAGTAGCGATCGAAGCCGAGGTCGGTGCGCCGGAACACGACCGCATGGCTGCGGTAGACGTAGAACAGGTCGCCGTAGCGAAGATCCTCCGCGCGCATGCTCGCCGCGATGACCTTCGCATCGTTGAAATGCCGCTCCATGTCGGTGCGCACCTTCGCCGCCGGCACGTGCGCGGTGAACATCTTCGGCTCGCTGTGCATCGCGCGCAGGCTGGGGTTGGCGACATCGCGCAGCGGCTCGTCGACACGGTAGCGGTTGGCGTCGGTCTTCATCAGTTCGGAGCGTTCGAGATTGAGTTCGCCGTCGACCCAGAACAACTGGACGCGGGAACGCTGCCTGCGCACTACCGCACGCACCGGGCCGCGGATGAATATTTCATCGCCCTTCTGCAGCGCTCCCGGGCGGATGTCGCCGGAAGCTGGCTGTCCGAGATTGAACTGGTTTTCGAAGGCATGCTTGATCGCGGCAACGTCCGCAGCAGCCAACGCCGGCTTGGCTTCCGCAACGGCGGGCGGCCGTGAAATCGATGCAACCTCGACCGTCCGTGCTGTTGCCGGAGCCGCGGACGCGGCGTCGACCGCTGGCGGCGGCGCCTGTGTCGTGGCCGCATCCAGCGTGGCATTCACCTGCGGCGCAGGGGCCGCAGCCACGGGCTTGGCCAGCGCAACCTGGACCGGTTCCGTTTTTGTCGCGGCTTCCGTTTCCTTGTCGGCCGCCGGCGCGGCTTGGGCAACGTGGGCCTCGACGTGCGGCGCGGGCTTCGGCGCGGCGCTTGCTTCGGCGACTTTCTCGACCGGTTTCGGGGTAGCGGCGACGGGTTCGGGCTTCGCCGGCTTGTCACCATCGACGATGCGCACGAGCACATTCTCGAAGAACGCATCGCTGGTCTTGACCTGCACGCCCGGTGCGGCGGAACGGATCTTGCCCGCCACCTTCGCCTGCCAGTACGGCGGCGTCGTCACGACGACGGTCTTGCCGCTCGCCGCGGCCTGACGCGCGATCTCGGCGAGCTTGGCATCGGCCGCGCCCGACTCAAAATCCTTGCCATCGATCGCAACCGCCTGCGCAAACAGCAAACCCGGCGCAAGCGCGCACCCAACAAAAAAAACGCAAAGCCGCGCAAACCACAACATCGTCACTGCCCCTGTAGAATAAAGAAGCGGCGGCGAAAAATACCGCCGCAACGCTGGCCGCTAGTTACGGTTGCGCCCTTGGTCAGCGCAAGCGCGAAAAACGGAATTTGTGACACAATTCAACAAACCGCGTCACATTTTACCCGCCGGCGGAGCCGCCGTGCACGCCGCCGCGCGTCAACGCAGCCGGATCGAGCAGCTTTTCCAGTTCCGCTTTCGACAGGCCGGTCGTTTCCAGCGCGACGTCGAGGATCGGCCGGCCCTCCTTGTACGCGCGCTTCGCCGCCGCCGCGCCCGCCTCGTAGCCGATCACCGGGTTCAACGCGGTGACGAGAATGGGATTGCGCGCGAGCGCCTCGCCGACGCGATCCTTGCGCACCTTGAACCCCGCGATCGCGCGATCGGCGAGCAGGCGCGAGGCATTGGCGAGAATTTCTATACTTTGCAGCAAATTATACGCGACCACCGGCAGCATCACGTTGAGCTGGAAATTGCCGCTCGCGCCGGCCACGGCGATCGTCGCGTCATTGCCGATCACCTGCGCGGCAACCATCGCCACCGCCTCGGGAATCACCGGATTGACCTTGCCCGGCATGATCGACGAGCCAGGCTGCAAGGCTGGCAACTCGATCTCGCCGATTCCCGCGAGCGGCCCCGAATTCATCCAGCGCAGGTCGCTCGCGATCTTGGTCAGCGACACGGCCAGCGTCTTGAGCTGGCCGGACAATTCCACCGCGGCGTCCTGCGAGGACAATCCTTCGAAGAAATTCTGCGCCGGCACGAAACGCACGCCGGTCGCGCGGGTGAGCTCCTTGCAGATGCCCGGACCGAGCCTCGCATCGGCATTGATGCCGGTGCCGACCGCCGTGCCGCCCTGCGCCAGCGCGCGCACGCGCCCGAGCGCAGCCTCGATGCGCGCGATGTTCGAGGCGATCTGCGCCGACCAGCCCGACAGTTCCTGGCCAAAGGTCACCGGCATCGCGTCCATCAGATGCGTACGGCCGGTCTTGACCACCTTGTTCAATTCCTTCGCGCGACGATCGATCGTCTTGCGCAGATGCTTGAGTGCCGGCAGCAGTTTCTCGCTGGCCGCCAGCGTCGCGCTGACGTGGATCGCGGTCGGGATCACGTCATTCGAGGACTGGCCCATGTTGACGTCGTCGTTCGGATGGATCTTCAGATTCGCGCTCGAAGCCAGATGCGCGATCACCTCGTTCGCATTCATGTTCGACGAGGTCGCCGAGCCGGTCTGGAACACGTCGATCGGGAATTGCGCATCGAACTCGCCTGCGGCGACGCTCCCGGCCGCCTTGCCGATCGCTTTCGCCTTCGCCTTCGGCAGATGCCCGAGATCGCCGTTGACCCGCGCCGCGGCGGCCTTGATCAGGCCGAGCGCGCGGATGAATTCGCGCGGCATGACGAGGCCCGAGATCGGGAAATTGTCGACCGCACGCTGCGTCTGCGCGCCCCATAGCGCCTCGGCGGGCACCTTGAGCTCGCCCATGCTGTCGTGCTCGATACGGTAGGTGGTCATGACGACTCCTGCGTGCTTGGAGGTTTTGATTATAGGGCTGAGGGCTGAGGGCTGAAGAGCAGAAGCTTCCGGACCATAGGCTTTTCAGCCCTCAGCCCTAGGCCCTCAGCCCTTACCCCGCTATCATTTGCGCCCCCGCAAGCACCGCCGTCCCCATGACCCACTCCACCCTCACCGCCCTGTCGCCGCTCGATGGCCGCTACGCCGCCAAAGTCGAGAATCTGCGCCCGATCTTCAGCGAATACGGCCTGATGCAGCGCCGCGTCCTCGTCGAAGTGCGCTGGCTGCAGGCGCTGGCCGACGAGAAAGCGATAGTCGAAGTCGCGCCATTCTCCGCGGCAGCGCGGGCGAAACTGCAGGCGGTCGCCGACGCGTTCGCCACGATCGACGGGGAACGTGTCAAGGACATCGAGCGCACGACCAACCACGACGTCAAGGCGATCGAATACTTCATCAAGGAAAAGATCGGCGCCGACGCCGAACTCGCGAAAGCGAAAGAGTTCGTCCACTTCGCCTGCACCAGCGAGGACATCAACAACCTCGCCTACGCCCTGATGCTGCGCGACGCGCGCGACGGCGTGCTGCTGCCCGCGCTCGACGGCGTGATCGCGAAGTTGCGCGAGCTGGCGCACGCGAACGCCGCGCTGCCGATGCTGTCGCGCACGCACGGCCAGACCGCGACGCCGACCACGCTCGGCAAGGAGCTCGCCAACGTCGTCGCGCGCCTGGAGCGCCAGCGCAGGCAGATCGCGAACGTGGAAATCCTCGGCAAGATCAACGGCGCGGTCGGCAACTACAACGCGCACGTGATCAGCTATCCCGAGGTCGATTGGCCGGCGCTGGCGCAGCGCTTCGTCGAATCGCTGGGCCTGAGGTTCAATGCCTGGACGACGCAGATCGAGCCGCACGACTTCGTCGCCGAGCTGGGCGATGCGGTGCGCCGCGCGAACGTGATCCTCATCGACCTGTGCCGCGACGTCTGGGCCTACATCTCGCTAGGCTACTTCAAGCAGGCGCTCAAGGCCGGCGAAGTCGGGTCGTCGACGATGCCGCACAAGGTCAATCCGATCGACTTCGAGAACGCCGAAGGCAACCTCGGCGTCGCCAACGCGCTGTTCGGCCATTTCGCCGAGAAGCTGCCGATCTCGCGCTGGCAGCGCGACCTGACCGACTCGACCGTGCTGCGCACGCTCGGCACCGCGTTCGGCCACACCCAGATCGCGCTCGATTCGCTGCTGCGCGGTCTGGGCAAGCTCAATGTCGATCCGGCGCGCCTCGCCGCCGATCTCGACGCGAGTTGGGAAGTGCTCGCCGAAGCCGTGCAGACCGTGATGCGCCGCCACGGTCTGCCCGAGCCCTACGAACAGCTCAAGGCGCTGACGCGCGGCCAGGGCATCACGCGCGAATCGATGCGCGAGTTCATTGCTGGTCTCGCCCTGCCCGATGCGGACAAGCAGCGTCTGCTCGCGCTGACGCCGGCGAGCTACATCGGTCTCGCCGAAACGCTCGCGAGAAACATGTAACGCGTAGGGGCTCGATTCATCGGGCCCGGCTCTGATCCTACGTTCAACGAAGCGGGCGCGACGGTAACAAATCTTTCGCGCGAGGCGCGCGAACGTCGCGCCCCGGATTTTCCATCAACAATTACGCTGCGGCCTTGTGCTTGATCAGTCCTTCCGCCGCCATCGCCGCGTGCACGGCCGGACGGGCAACCACACGTTCCTGGAATGCGGCAAGCGCGTGGAACTCGGACAGATCCACTCCGGCGCCTTTCGCCCAGCGCGTCACCACGAACAGATACGCGTCGGCCGCAGTGAAGGCATCGCCGAGGAGCCAGGGCTGCTTCGCCAGGATGGCGTCGAGTAACGCGTAGCGCTTGCGCAGGTAGGCCTTGCGCTCGGCGCGCGTTGCCTCCGGCGTCTCGGCATGGAACAGCGGCGAATAGCTCTTGTGGATCTCGGAGTTGATGTAGCCGAGCATTTCCTGCAGGCGCACGCGCGCAAACGTGCCGTTCGCCGGCACGACCGTGTTGCCAGGCTTGAGGTCGCCGAGATACTGCACGATGGCGGGGCCCTCGGTCAGCACCTGGCCGTCGTCGAGTTCGAGCACCGGCACGTAGCCCTTCGGGTTGATCGCGAGGAAATCCGCGCCGGTTTCGGTTTGCCTGGTCTTGGTGTCGACCTTCTCGAACTTCAGCGGCAGGCCGAGTTCCTGCGCGACGATGTGCGGCGACAGCGAGCAGACGCCGGGGGAGTAGTAGAGTTTCATTCGTTTTTCCTCCTGGTTGAAGACGATGCGTACGCGGGTCGCGCGGCCGGCGCGATCCGGACGGCAGTATCGTATCCGTATCTAGTTACTAATGGATACCATCTAACCGCAGGTAACTGCTAAAATGTGGTATCCACCGGGTAACCTGCAAACCAACGAGTAACCACGCCATGGGCCTGCCGCTGCGTAGAAGCAAAGTCGAACCGCCTCCGCCCTGCCCGCTGACCCGCAGCCTGCTGCTGCTGCGCGGCGCGTGGGCGCCGAACGTGATCTGGGCCCTCTCGGGCGAGGCGCGCCGCTTCGGCGAACTGCGCCACGACATCCCGAAGATTTCCGCGCGCGTGCTGTCCGCGCGCCTGCGCGAGCTGGAAATTCGCGGCCTGGTCTCGCGCCAGCTGCTCGATACCTCGCCGCCATCGGCAGAGTACGCGCTCACCGAGCTCGGCCGCGAGATGATGCCGGCGATCAAGGCGCTGGTCGCGGTCGGGCACAAGCTGCCCGAAGTCGACGCGCGCGCACGCAAGCCAGCGCGCGGCGCGTCAATTGCCGGACGCTTGGCCGCATGAAACCGCATGCGAAAACACCCGGCATGAATCCGGCCGTTGAAGTCCGCGCGACGCCGCGCCAGCCGCTCGGCATGCCGCCGCGCCAGTTTCTGCGCGACTACTGGCAGAAGCGGCCGCTGCTGATCCGCGGCATGTTCCCGGGCGGCGTCGATGCGGTTGCGCCGGACGATCTCGCCGGCCTCGCCTGCGAGGAGGCCGCATTGTCGCGTATCGTGATACGGAGTCCCGCAACATCGTCATCCCGGCCAGGGAATGGCCGGGACCCAGCCCCAGGGACGGAAAAAAACGATCGCTGGACGCTGCGCAACGGCCCGTTCCGCGAACGCGACTTCGCCAGGCTGCCGAAGACACGCTGGACCCTGCTCGTCCAGGATGTGGACAAATGGGACATGGACGTCGCCGCGCTGCTCGACGGTTTCGCCTTCCTCCCCGCGTGGCGCATCGACGATGTGATGGTGAGCTACGCAACCGACGGTGGCGGTGTCGGCCCGCATGTGGACCAGTACGACGTGTTTCTGGTCCAGGGCGTCGGCTATCGCCGCTGGAGCATCGATGCGCAGCCGCGCGCGTTCGCGCCCGCGGCGTTCCGCGACGACAGCGAGCTGAAACTGCTGCGCGAGTTCGCGCCGACGCACGCATGGCTGCTCGATCCCGGCGACGCGCTGTACCTGCCGCCCGGGGTCGCCCACGACGGCGTCGCGATGGGCGAATGCACGACCTACTCGGTCGGCATGCGCGCGCCCTCGCGCGCGGAACTGCTGTTCGACTTCACCGAATTCCTCGCGGAACCGCTCACGGAAGACGATCGCTACATCGATCCCGACCTGACTCCGGCGCGCGCAACCGGCGAGATCGATGCCGCGGCGCTCGCGCGCGTGCGGCGGGCCCTGCCGCTCTTTGACTTCGTCGCACAACGATACCAGCGTCCCTCGCCCGCGAAGCGGGAGAGGGGTGGGCCGTTCGCGGCTGCGAACGGTGAGGCGAAGAGCAGTATCGACGACGCCACCTTGGCCCACTGGTTCGGTCGCTTCATCACGCGCTACCGCAGCGCGCAGATCGTCGCTGCGCCGGGCCGCGAGATCGGCATGGCCGAACTGCGCCGGCGGCTGCCGAAGTCCACCATCCTGCGCAATCCGTTCAGCCGTTTCGCCTGGCGTCGCGACGGGCGCGAGGCCGAGCTGTTCGCCGCCGGCGAAGCGCTGCGCTGCCCGACGACGCTGGCGCGGCTGCTCGCCGCCGAGCGCGAGATCGACGGGAGTACGGTGGCCGGATTCACGGAGAATCCACGCGCACTGGCGACGCTCAAGGCGCTGCTCGATGCGGGACACCTGCAACTGATCCGGCGCCGATGACGAAACGGCGCGCACCCGGCGTCAGCAACGAGGATCACGACTTGTTCGTGCAGGCCATCGGCAGCGTGCGCCCGATCCGCCAGCGCGTGGTCGAAAGCGACAGGCCGCGCCCGCCGCCCGAGCCGATCCAGTCGCGTCTCGACGAGGCGCGCGTGCCGGGCGAATTGATCGATTCGGACATCGATCCCGCATGGATCGAAGTCGGCGAGGAACTGAGCTACCTCAAGGACGGCCACTCGCCACTGCTGCTGCGCAAGCTCAAGCGCGGCCAGTTCAGCGTCGCCGACGAGATCGACCTGCACCAGATGACCGCCGTCGTCGCGCGCGAAGCGGTCGCGCAGTTCCTTGCCGAGAGCCGGCGCGAGCGCCGCCTGTGCGTGAAGATCATTCACGGCAAGGGACTGCGCTCACGCAACGAAGGACCGGTGCTCAAGCGCCTGGTCGACGGCCTGCTGCGCCGTCGCGCCGACGTGCTCGCCTTCGCTTCGGCGAAAGCCAATCAGGGCGGCACGGGCGCCGTGATCGTATTGCTGGCCAGTTGACCTGGACTAGTTGACCGAGCCCGCGGAATCCAGATTCTTCGGCTTCTGTGGAAGGTTGATCCACATTATCCGCGCGCCTTTGGTTTCCGCCCACTGGTTTACGGCGACCACTTTGCCCATGTCGACGTCGGAACCGTAACCATCGTTTGCGTGCCGGGCGCCGCCCGTCGCTGCGCATCCGGCCAGAGCCAGGGACATGCCTGCAGCAAGGAATATCGAACGCTTCATGGCAACCTCCGGAGGAACCTGCCAATGCGACCAGCGACCGCTGGCCGCTATCGTCACTATAGACCGATGCGCAGGATTTGCATGTGCCGAAAGTGCTTATTCAGCCGGCGCTGCCGATGCGCCGGCCGGCGGCGTGGTCCAGGCGCAGATCTCGCGCAGCACCGCGGTCGCATAGGCGCCGGCCGGCAGCGCAAAAGCCAGTTCCAGGTCGCGGTCGGTCGACCAGTCGGCGGAAAATTCCGCCGGATGCAGCGCGAGCGCGCGGCGCTCCTGGTTGAGCCCGTTCGCTTCGAGTCCGGCCGCGATCTGCGCATGCTGCGCGACGACGCCGGCTTCGATCCGCACCACTTCGTCCGCGCTGCGCAGGGCCCCCTTGCCCCACAACGGCCCGGTCAGGCCGATATCGCCTGCGCCGAAACGGCGCGCCAGCTCGGCGTCGAGCGGCTCGGGGCCGAAGATGCTGTGCGTGCCCGCGAGCATCCACACTTCGCCGGGCAGCGGCGTGCGCCAGTTGCCCGCCTCGATGCGCGCGGCGAGCACCGCATTGAACAGATGCGAACGCGCCGCGGACAGCAGCAGGCCGCGCTCATGACGCTGCACCCTGCGTCCCGCGAACATGGCGAGCGCGCGTTCGACGTTGGCGCCGCCGCGGCCGAAGCGCTGTTCGCCGAAATAGTTCGGCACGCCTTCGACCGCGATCGCCGCGAGGCACGCATCGGTCGCCGCGCGATCGCCCGCCACGTCGCGCAGCACGATGCGGAAGCGATTGCCCCTGAGCGCGCCGCGCTTGAGCTTGCGGCTGTGGCGCGCGGCTTGAAGCACGCGAAACTCGGCATGCTGCAGCGCCTGCCAGTCCGGCTCGGCGCGCTTGCCCGGAAGATGCAGCGAGAACGTCTGCCGGGTGACCGCGTGCCTGTCTTTCAAACCCGCGTAGCTGACCGCCTCGGGGCCGATGCCCGCGTATCGCGCCAGTTCGCGCGCGACGAAGTCGGTGTTCGCGCCGCGCTTCTCCACGAGCAGGAAGACGTGTTCGCCAGCGCCGTCGGCGACGAAGCCCAGGTCTTCGTCGACGCGAAAATCTTCCGGCGCCGCGCGCAGCGTACCGGTCAAGGACGGCCCACCATGGGCGTAAGGAAGTTCAGTCATGACTTTTTTTCGTCGTCATTCCCGCGGCTTTCAACAGCCGAAGGGCTGGTCAAGCGAGAATCCACTTTCGCTTTTGAGCGAAGACGAAGATCAAGATGGATTTCCGCGTTCGCGGGAATGACGTCAGTTGGTGAAACAGGTTATTGATTATTCGGCACGAGCAGGACGACCGCCAGCGCGGCGATGCCCTCGCCGCGCCCGGTGAAGCCGAGCTTCTCGCTCGTCGTCGCCTTGATCCCGATCTGGCCGGCGCCGGCGCCGAGGTCGACCGCGAGATGCTCGCGCATCGCCTGCGCGTGCTGCGCGACCTTCGGCCTTTCGCAGACGATCGTGATGTCGGCATTGCCCAGCGTGTAGCCGTGCTCGCGCATCAGCTCCGCGCAGCGGCGCAGGAACACGCGGCTGTCGGCGCCACGCCAGCGCTCTTCCGACGGCGGGAAATGCGTGCCGATGTCGCCGAGCGCGAGCGCGCCGAGGATCGCATCGCACAGCGCGTGGATCACCACGTCGCCGTCCGAATGCGCGACGAGCCCTTGCGCGTGCGCGATGCGCACGCCGCCGAGGACGACATGGTCGCCGGGGCCGAATGCATGCACGTCGAGACCTTGACCGATGCGCATCAACACTCCCTCCCGAGCAGGAATTCCGCCAGCGCCATGTCGGCCGGCGTCGTCACCTTGATGTTGCTCTCCGCGCCCTCGACGAGCAAGGGTCGGTGGCCGGCACGCTCCATCGCCATGGCTTCGTCGGTCACGACCACGCCGGCCGCCTGCGTGGCCTCGAGCGCGGCGACGAGCGCGCCGTGGCGGAACAGCTGCGGTGTCAGCGCGCGCCAGCGCGCCTCGCGCGGCTCGGTCGCGATGGAAAAACCCTGTGCGTCGGCGCGCTTGAGCGTGTCGCGCAACGGCGCGGCAAGCAATGCGCCGCCGGCGGCGATGCCGAGTTCGATCAGGCGGGAAACGTCCTCCGCACGCACGCACGGCCGCGCCGCGTCGTGCACGAGCACGAAATCGTCATGCGACATGCGACCGTCGAGCGCGCGCAAGCCGGCGAGCACGGAATCGGCGCGCTCGCCGCCGCCGTGGCAGGTCAGCACGGGCTTGCCATGCAGCGAGACCGTACCCGGCCAATGCGCGTCGTCCGCGGCCAGCGCGACCATGAGGCCGGCGATGCGCGGATGCGCCGCGAGCCGTTCCAGCGTGCACAGCAACAGCGGCTTTCCCGCGAGCGGCAGGTACTGCTTCGGCACCCCGGCGCCGAAGCGCGTGCCGCGGCCGGCCGCGGGCACCACGCACCAGAACGCGGATTCCCGGGCCGCGCGCTCAGTGTTTGCCATCGTTCTTCTTTTCCGGCGGCGCGGCCTTGTCTTCACCGGGCGCGGGTTCGACCACCTGGTAGAAGATTTCGTCGGGCTTGATCAGGCCGAGTTCGGCGCGCGCGCGCTCCTCGACCGCATCCTTGCCGCGGCGCAGGTCTTCGACGTCGGCCTGCAACTGGTCGTTGCGCTGCTTGAGCCTGGCGTTCTCGGCCTTCTGCTCGGCGATCTGCGCCTGCAGGCGCGCGATCTCGCGGAAACCCCATTCGCCGGCCCACAGCTTCACGCCGAGGGCCAGCAGCAATGCGAGCAGGATCAGTGCAACCCAACGCAGCATGCGACGCGCTGGTCAGACGAGGCCAGGCAGGTTCGGGAACGCATTGCGGCCGGCGTATTTCGCCCCCGCACCGAGCGCGCCTTCGATACGCAGCAACTGGTTGTATTTGGCGATGCGGTCGGACCGGCTCAGCGAGCCGGTCTTGATCTGCGTCGCCGTCGTCGCGACCGCGATGTCGGCGATCGTCACGTCCTCGGTCTCGCCCGAGCGGTGCGAGACGATCGCGGCGTAGTTCGCCTTGTCCGCCATCGCGATCGCTTCCAGCGTCTCGCTCAGCGTGCCGATCTGGTTGACCTTGATCAGGATCGCGTTGGCGATGCCTTTGTCGATGCCTTCGCGGAAGATCGCCGGGTTGGTCACGAACAAATCATCGCCGACGAGTTGCACTTTCTTGCCGAGCTTGTCGGTCAGCGCCTTCCAGCCGGCCCAGTCGCCTTCGGCCATGCCGTCCTCGATCGTGATGATCGGATACTTCGCGCACCAGCCGGCGTAGAACTCGATGAGCTGCGCCGGCGTGAGCACCTTGCCCTCGCCCTCGAGGTGATAGGCGCCGTCCTTGTAGAACTCCGACGAGGCTACATCGAGGCCGAGGTAGACGTCCTTGCCGGCCTGGTAGCCGGTCTTGCCGATGGCCTCGAGGATCGTCTCGATCGCCTGCTCGTTCGATTTCAGATCGGGCGCGAAGCCACCCTCGTCGCCGACCGCCGTGTTCAAGCCCTTGCCCTTCAGCACCGACTTCAGCGCGTGGAAAATTTCCGTACCCGCGCGCAGCGCTTCGGCGAAACTCGGCAGGCCCACCGGCAGCACCATGAATTCCTGCATGTCGACGTTGTTGTCGGCATGCGCGCCGCCGTTGACGATGTTCATCATCGGCACCGGAAGATGCAGGGCCGAGGGCCGAGGGCTGAGGGCTGTGTTGATGTAGCGATACAGCGGCAGCTTCTTCGACGCCGCCGCCGCATGCGCGTTCGCGAGCGACACGCCGAGCAGCGCGTTCGCGCCGAGCTTGCCCTTGTTCGGGGTGCCGTCGAGCGCGATCAACTTCGCATCGAGGCCTTTCTGGTCGTTCGCGTCGAAGCCCTTCAGCGCGGACGCGATCGTCGTGTTGACGTTGGCGACCGCGTTCCTCACGCCCTTGCCGAGATAGCGCGCCTTGTCGCCGTCGCGCAGTTCGACCGCCTCACGCGAACCGGTCGATGCACCACTCGGCACCGCCGCGCGGCCGAACGAGCCGTCGGCGAGCGTGACTTCCGCTTCGAGCGTGGGATTGCCGCGCGAGTCGAGGATTTCGCGGGCGAAAATTTGGGTGATCTGGGTCATGAGGTGTGTTCGGACTATCGAGTTGAGAATTCTTTCTTGGCTACCGCGTCGAGCGATTTCAGTGTCTCCAGCAACGCTTCCATCTTCCCCAGCGGCCACGCATTCGGCCCGTCGCTGAGCGCCTTGTCCGGATCGGGATGCGTTTCCATGAATACGCCGGCCACGCCGACCGCGACGGCCGCGCGCGCGAGCACGGGCACGAATTCGCGCTGGCCGCCGGACTTGCCGCCGAGGCCGCCGGGCAACTGCACCGAATGGGTCGCATCGAACACGACCGGGCAGCCGGTCTCGCGCATCACCGCGAGGCTGCGCGGATCGGAGACGAGGTTGTTGTAGCCGAAGCTCACGCCGCGCTCGCAGACCATGATGTCGTCGTTGCCGACCGCCTTGGCCTTGTCGACGACGTTCTGCATGTCCCATGGCGCGAGGAACTGGCCTTTCTTGATGTTGACCGGCTTGCCTGCCCTGGCCACGTTCTGGATGAAGTCGGTCTGCCGGCACAGGAACGCCGGCGTCTGCAGCACGT
>JAFEFQ010000099.1 GCA_018240505.1 Pseudomonadota bacterium | reverse complement strand
GGGCTGAGGGCTGAGGGCTGAGGGCTGAGGGCTGAGGGCTGAGGGCTGAGGGCTGCAAAGAATTGCTTCTAGTAATGAATTCTGCTTCTCGAGATTGGAACTCTGCGCAAGCAATGAACAATTCAAATGCCCACTCCAGCCCTCGGCCCTCAGCCCTCAGCCCTGTCTTCGCCTTTCCCATCCGCATCTACTGGGAAGACACCGACGCCGGCGGCGTCGTCTACTACGCGAACTATCTGCGCTTCTTCGAGCGCGCGCGCACGGAGTGGCTGCGCAGCCTCGGCATCGACCAGTCGCAGGTGCGCGACAAACTCGGCGTGGTTTTCGTCGTGCGCGATGTGCATGTCGAATATCTGGCGCCCGCCAGGCTTGACGACGCGCTCGACACGACGATCGATGCGGTCGAGCGCCGTTCAGCTTCGATGACTTTTGCGCAACGTATACTTCGGCACGGCGATGGCGCCGTGCTCGTCGCAGCGCGGGTACGCGTGGCCTGCGTGGCCGCCGCCGATTTCAAGCCGCAGCGCATCCCCGAATCACTAGGGAAGCTCTGCGCAGGCGCAGAGCTTCCGCGGGCCAAGGATGGCCCGCCGTGAATCAAGCACGCAAGTGCTTGATTCATCGTGGTCGAGTTCGAATTTATTTCGAACTCGACGCGGGCTGCCAGCCCCTGGATCGGGCTGTGCAGACCTTCCTATAGTCCCCTGACAACGAAAAATATCGACATGCCCGCCGCCCCCAGTGGTCTGAATATCATCGACCTCGTGCTCAATGCCAGCATCTTCGTCAAGCTCGTGATGTTGCTCCTGCTGATCTTTTCCTTCATGTCCTGGGTGATCATCTTCCGCAAGCGCGCGATGCTCAACCGCGCGATGAGCGGTGCGGACGACTTCGAGGAACGCTTCTGGTCGGGCGCCGACCTTGCCGGCCTGTTCCGCGAAGTCACCTCGAACGGCGCGACGACCGGTATCGAGAGCATCTTCGAGGCCGGCTTCCGCGAATTCGCGCGCCTGCGCCAGCGCGGCCGCCTCGACGCGCGCACGGTGATCGAAGGCGCGCAGCGCGGCATGCGCGTGGCCGAGTCGCGAGAGCTCGACCGCCTCGAACAAAACGTCGAATTCCTCGCCAACGTCGGCTCGATCAGCCCCTACGTCGGCCTGCTCGGCACGGTCGCCGGCATCATGGTCGCCTTCGTCGGCCTCGCCAACATGAAGGAAGCGACGATCGCCACGGTCGCGCCCGGTATCGCCGAGGCGCTGATCGCGACCGCGATGGGCCTGATCGCCGCGATCCCGGCGGTGTGGGCGTACAACCGCTTCCAGACCAAGATCGAGCGCCTCTCCACGCGCTTCGACACCTTCGTCGAGGAGTTTTCCTCGATCCTGCAGCGCCAGGTCCACGCCGACGACGGCGTCTGACCCCGCGGCGCAGCGAATCACGTTCAGACCATCATGCGCACGCGCAAGAAACGCAAACTCAAGGCCGAGATCAACGTCGTTCCGTACATCGACGTGATGCTCGTGCTGCTGATCATCTTCATGGTGACGGCACCGCTGCTCAATCTCGGCGTCGACATCCAGTTGCCGCAGTCGACGGCGAAGGCCGTGCAGGTCGAGAAGGAGCCTGTGCTGATCAGCGTCGACAAGGACGGCAAGCTGTTCCTCACGCTCGGCGGCCAGCCGCGCGAAGCGATCGAGCAGGACGCGCTGATCAAGAAGGTCGGCGCGTTCGTGCGCCAGAATCCGCAGATTCCCGTACTGATCGGCGGCGACAGCCGCGCGAGCTATGGCATGGTCTACGACATTCTGCCGGGCTTGCAGCAGGCCGGCGTCGCCAAGGTCGGGTTGATGAGTCAGCCCGTGCAAGACAAGAAACAGCGGTAACGATCCATCTCCCGATCCTTTCAGTCAGCGATGGAAACCTCCAGCGACAAGGCGCGCGCCTACCTTTATGCACTGCTCGTGCATCTGGGCGTGTTCGCGTTGCTGTTCGTCGGCCTGCTGTGGGTGACGCCGCAGGCGATGCCGACGCTGCAGGGGCCGATCATCGAGGCAGAACTCGTAGGCCAGGTCGGTGCGCCGCGTCCGCGGCCGCCGAGCAAGACGCCGCCGGCGCCGCCGAAGGAAGAGACCGCGCCGCCGCCCGCGCCGAAGCCGGCGCCACCGCCGCCGCCGCAACCCGAGAAGGCGCCGCCGCCAACCGTGCAGAAGAACGACAACATCGATCGCGAGAAGATCGCCGAAATGGCACAGCAGAAGGCCGAACAGGCGAAGAAGGCGGAAGAGGAAAAGGTCAAGCAGAAACAGATCGAGCTGCAGCAGGAAAAGGAACGCAAGGAAGCCGAGGCGAAGGAGAAGCAGGAGCAGATCCAGAAGCAGCTCGAGGAGATCCGCAAGGAACGCGCGGCCAACGACAAGAAGCTCAAGCTCGCGCAGGAAAAGATGAAGCAGCTCGACGACCTGCAGAAGCAGCAGTCGTCGGTCAAGCCGGTGAAAGCGCCGGCCACCGACGTGCCCGAGGCCGCCGAAGCGCGCACCGGCATGAACGGTACCGATTCGAGCCTGCTCGCCGAATACAGTTCAGCGATCATCAAGGTCGTGACTGATAATTGGAATCGCCCGGACACGACGCCGAACGGCGTACGCTGCACGATCACGATCACGCAGATTCCCGGCGGCACCGTGATCAACACGACGATCGGGTCGCCGTGCAATGCCGACATGATCACGCAGAATTCGATCAAGCAGGCGGTGACCAAGGCGCAACCGCTGCCGTACAAGGGCTACGAGAGCGTCTTCCAGCGCAACATCACTTTCAACTTCAAATACGACGGTGGTTAGAACATGCAGCAACGATTCCTGAAATGGCTTGCCGCCTTCGCGCTTGCGCTCTGCGCGGCGCCGCTGTTCGCACAAGGCCTGACGCTCGAAATCGCCAACGGCAACGCCTCGGCGATCCCGATCGCGGTCGTGCCGTTCGCCACGCAGACCGGCGCGCCGGGGGACGCGAGCATCTCCGATATCGTCGGCAACGATCTCAACCGCTGCGGCCAGTTCCGCGCGCTGCCGAAAGCCGACATCGTCGAGTCGCCCACGCGTGGCAGCGAGATCAAGTTCCCGACCTGGCGCCTGCTCAAGCAGGATTACATCCTCGTCGGCCGCGTCGTCGATCAGGGCGCGGGCGAGGTCAAGGTCGAATTCGAGCTGTACACGGTCGGCGACCAGAAGAATCTGCTCAGCTCGATGATCGCGGGCCAGCGCAGCGACCTGCGCGGCATCGCGCATCGCGTCGCCGACGCGGTCTACGAGAAGATCACCGGCGTGCGCGGCGCGTTCGACACGCGCATCGCCTACGTCACCGCGAGGGGCATCGGCAACAACGCGTCCTATGCGCTGATGGTCGCCGATTCGGACGGTTACGGCCCGCAGCAGGTCGTCACCTCGCGCCAGCCGCTGCTGTCGCCGGCGTGGTCGCCGGACGGGCGCAAGCTCGCCTACGAGTCGTTCGAGCGCGGCTCCTCGGCGATCTACATCCAGGACATCGGCACCGGCGCGCGCGAAGTCGTCTCCGCGCGCAAGGGCATCAACGGCGCGCCGGCGTTCTCGCCCGACGGCTCGAAGCTCGCGCTGAGCCTGTCGAACGGCGTCAACCCGGATATCTACGTCATGGATCTCGGCAGTCGCGCGCTGACCCAGATCACGCGCAACTACGCGATCGACACCGAGCCTGTGTGGTCCCCCGACGGCAGCACGCTCTATTTCACCTCCGACCGCGGCGGCAAGCCGCAGATCTACCAGGTCGCGGCCGGCGGCGGCGGCGAGTCGCGCGTGACCTTCGCCGGCGACCAGAACGCGAAGGCCACGGTGAGTTGGGACGGCAAGAAAATCGCCATGTCGCAGGGCAACAAAAACATGTATCATATTGCCGTTTTGGATCGCGCATCGGGCAGCAATACGCCCATTTCGACGGGAAATTTCGACGAATCGCCGAGTTTCGCGCCGAACGCGAGCATGCTTCTGTACGCCGCGACCGAAGGATCGCGCGACGTGCTTTACGCTGTTTCGACGGACGGTCGCGTCCGTCAACGGCTGGTTCTGGCCGACGGGGATGTACGCACGCCGGCGTGGGGACCATATCGTCAGCGTGGACAATAAGAATCCTTGACCCGGATGTCGAGATACCGAACTACTCCCTATAGGCAACCACTGAGGCAATGACAATGAAAACCCTGCGTGTTCTCCTGACCACCGTCGCTGCGACTGCCGCTCTCGCCGCCTGTTCCGGCAAGAAGGCCGTCAAGCCGCCCCCGCCGCCGGTCGACAACGGCGCGGTCACGACCGCCCCGGCCAAGTCCGGCCCGTACAGCGGTCCGGAAGATCTCGACCGCGACTCCTGCCTGCGCCAGCGCGTGATCTACTTCGATCTGGACAAGACCGAGATCCACTCGGAATTCCAGGCGCAGGTCGCCTGCCACGCCGCCTACCTGCGCCAGTTCCCGGGCGCGAAGGTGACGCTGGAAGGCAACGCCGACGAGCGCGGCACGCGTGACTACAACCAGGGCCTCGGCGAGCGCCGCGGCAACGCCGTGGCTAGCGCCATCGGTGCCGCCGGTGCGTCGACCAGCCAGCTCAACGTCGTCAGCTACGGTGAAGAGAAGCCGGTCTGCCGCGAGCACAACGAAGGTTGCTGGCAGAAGAACCGCCGCGTCGAGATCGTCTACACCTCGAAGCAGTAACCGCGGAACCCAGGGCGAGGCGCGCGGGTCGAAGTACCGGCGCGCCTTTTCCTTTTTTTCGATCCGAAGAAATCATGTCCAAGATCCCGACTCGTTTTCTCTGTGCGGCGGCTCTCGCGGCTGCCGTTGCGTTCGCCGCTCCCGCGCATGCGCAGCGCGAAAGCCTCGCCGAACGCGTCGCCCGGCTCGAGCAGCAGCAGGGCGGCAGTCAGGGCAGCGTCGAGCTGGTCAACCAGATCAACGCACTGCAGTCGCAGGTGCAGCAGTTGCAGGGCCAGAACGAAGAGCTTCGGCATCAGCTCGACCAGCTCAAGCAGCAGGTCCGCGACCAGGCCATCGATGTCGATTCGCGCGTGAGCAAGCTCGAAGGCAAACCAAGCGGCTCCGCGCCCTCGGCGGCGAATGCCCCGGCCAACAGCGGGCAGTTGCAGGACATCGCGCTCGGCGGCGGCGCCGCCGCAGCCGCGTCGAACACCGCGCCGCCGCCCGCGGCCGCGCCACCGGCGCCGTCCGCGCCGCCGGCCAATCCGGCCGACGAGAAGGCCGCCTACGACCAGGCGTTCGCCGCGCTCAAGGACGGCCGCTACGCCGAATCGGCGAAGATGTTCCAGGGCTTCCTCGCCCAGTATCCGAACGGCGATCTCGCCCCGAACGCCTACTACTGGCTCGGCGAGTCGTATTACGTCACCCAGAACTATCCGATCTCGCTCGACGCGTTCAACAAGCTGCTCGCGCAATACCCGAACAGCCAGAAGGCATCCGCGGCCCTGCTCAAGGTCGGCTATTGCCAGTACGAATTGAAGCAATGGGACCAGGCCGAGACCACGCTCAACCAGGTCGTCGCCAAGTATCCCGGCACGCAGGAAGCGAACCTCGCCCAGGGCCGCCTGCGCGCGCTGAAGTTGGAACGGCGCTGACGATTTTTCTTCCCTTCTCCCGGTGGGAGAAGGGAAGCAGAAGCACGACCATGCCCACCGAAAATTCATCGGACCGCCTGCGCATCACCGAAATCTTCCACTCGCTGCAGGGCGAGGCGCGCACGGTCGGCTGGCCGACGGTGTTCGTGCGCCTGACCGGTTGCCCGCTG
>JAFEFQ010000098.1 GCA_018240505.1 Pseudomonadota bacterium | reverse complement strand
CTCGACGTCATCGTCAAGATGGGCTTCCCGGGCTACTTCCTCATCGTCGCCGACTTCATCAACTGGGCGAAATCGCACGACATTCCGGTCGGCCCCGGACGCGGTTCGGGCGCGGGCTCGGCGGTCGCCTGGAGCCTCGCCATCACCGACCTCGATCCGCTGCGCTACGGCCTGCTGTTCGAGCGCTTCCTCAACCCCGAACGCGTCTCCATGCCCGACTTCGACGTCGACTTCTGCATGGACGGGCGCGACAGCGTGATCGACTACGTCGCCCGGAAGTACGGGCGTGACAAGGTCAGCCAGATCATCACCTACGGCACGATGGCGGCGAAGGCGGTGCTGCGCGACGCCGGCCGCGTGCTCGGCATGGGCTACGGGCAGGTGGACAAGCTCGCCAAGCTCATCCCGATGATCCCGACCGATCCGATCACGCTCGAGGACGCGCTCGGCCGCAGCAAGAAATCGCGCGACAAGCCCGACCGCATCGTCGCCGATTTCCGCGACCTCTACGAGACCGACGACGACGCGCGCGAGCTGATCGATCTCGCGCTGAGCCTCGAAGACCTCACGCGCAACGCCGGCAAGCACGCCGGCGGCGTCGTCATTGCCCCGAGCACCTTGACCGACTTCGCCCCGCTCTACTCCGAAGGCGGCAACGACGGCGTCGTCACCCAGTTCGACAAGGACGACGTCGAGGCGGTCGGCCTGGTCAAGTTCGACTTCCTCGGCCTGCGCACGCTGACCATCATCGACTGGGCGGTGAAGGCCATCAATGCGAGATTGCCAAGGCGCGTCCAATCCCCCTCGCTTGATGCAGGGGCGCGATTCATCGCGCCCGGCTCTTCTCCTGCGACGGAAACAAAAGCCGGGTTCGATAAATCGAACCCCTGCGTGAGTGTCGACGCAGAGTTCCTGGACATCACCCGCATCCCGCTCGACGATCCTTCAGTCTATGCGCTGTTCAAGCGCGCGCAGACCGTCGCCGTGTTCCAGTTCGAATCGCGCGGCATGCAGGGCATGCTCAAGGAGGCCAAGCCTGACCGCTTCGAAGACCTGATGGCGCTGACCTCGCTGTTCCGTCCCGGCCCGATGGAGCAGATTCCGAGCTTCTGCAAGCGCAAGCACGGCGAGGAGCCGATCGATTATCCCGACGCGCGCGTGGAGCCTGTCCTCGCCGAGACCTACGGCATCATGGTCTACCAGGAACAGGTCATGCAGATGGCGCAGATCGTCGGGGGGTATTCCCTCGGCGGCGCCGATATCCTGCGCCGCGCGATGGGCAAGAAGAATCCGGCCGAGATGGCCAAGCAGCGCGAGATCTTCCGCGACGGCTCGGCGCAGAACGGCGTCGCCGGCGACAAGGCCGACGCGATCTTCGACCTGATGGAGAAGTTCGCCGGCTACGGCTTCAACAAGTCGCACGCGGCGGCCTATGCGCTGGTCTCGTACCAGACCGCGTGGCTCAAGGTGCACTACCCGGCCGAGTTCATGGCTGCGGTGCTGTCGTCAGACATGGACAACACCGACAAGGTCGTCAACTTCCTCGACGAGGCGCGCGCGATGGGACTCGTCGTGCGCCCGCCCGACGTCAATGCGTCGGACTACATGTTCCGTGCCGAAGACGACGGCAACGTCAGATATGGACTCGGCGCGATCAAGGGCGCGGGCCGCGCGGCCTGCGAGAGCATCGCCGGCGAACGCGAGCGCGGTGGCGCGTACACGGACCTTGCCGATTTCTGCCGCCGCGTCGATCCGACCAAGCTCAACAAGCGCGTGCTCGAAGCACTCGTGCTGTCGGGCGCGCTCGACGCGCTCGCGCCGAACCGCGCCTCGCTGATGGTGCAGATTCCCGAGGCGATGAAGGCCGCCGAGCAGCAGGCGCGCGACGCCGAGACCGGCCAGACCGACATCTTCGGTTCGCTGACCGCCGCGCCGATCGAGGTGAAGCTGCCCGTCGTCGACGACTGGCCGCTGCAGCAGAAACTGATCGGCGAACGCGAGACGCTGGGCCACTATCTTTCCGGCCATCCGACCGAAGCCTGGCGCGAACTGCTCGTGCAGCTCGCCGACGCGCCGCTCGGCGAGGTCGCCAAACATCACAAGCCGCCCGCGCCCGACCAGCGCCGCGGCCGCTTCAACGACCAGCCGTTCACGGTCGCCGGCCAGGTCGTGGCCATGCGCAACCGCGGCGACACGATGGCCTTCGTCCAGCTCGAGGACTGGTCGGGCCGCATCGAAGTCAGCCTGTTCCGCGAAGTCTTCGTCGAGTACCGCGCGCTGCTGACGCGCGATGCGTTCCTCGTCGTCGAGGGTGGCCTCTCGGTCGACGAATTCAACGGCGGCTTCCAGCTGCGCGCGCGGCGCGTGTCGACGCTCGACGAGGCGCTCGCGCGCCAGGCGCGCCTGCTGCGCGTCAAGCTCAACGGCGTCGACGCGGGCTTCAGCGCGAAGCTGCAACAAGTCATCGCCGGCCACCGCGGCGGCAAGACGCCGCTGCGGCTCTCCTACGCCAACCAGCTCGGCCGCGGCGAGATCGAACTGGGCAGCGCGTTCCGCGTGCGCGCCAGCGCCGACCTGAAGCGCAGCCTGGAGGCCCTGCCGGGCGTGCTCGGCACGGAACTGTTGCTGGGCAAGCCTGCAACCGGTTCCGAATAGTCCCGGCAAGACCCGAAGTCCCGCATATGCCCCTTGCGCTATAATCCGCGGCCTTGCGCGTAACGCGCCCCGCACTGCGATACATGAACCCGAACTTCCTCGATTTCGAACAGCCCATCGCCGAACTGGACGCGAAGATCGCCGAACTGCGCGCCGCGAGCCACGGCCAGGCCTTCAACATCGACGAGGAAGTCGGCAAGCTGCAGGACAAGCTCAAGCGCAAGACCGCCGACATCTTCCGCAACCTGACTTCGTGGCAGGTCGCCCAGCTCGCGCGCCATCCGGCGCGGCCGTACACGCTCGACTACGTGCAGACGATCTGCGAGGAATTCGTCGAACTCGCCGGCGACCGCGCGTTCGCCGACGACGCCGCGATCGTCGGCGGCCTCGCGCGCATGGCCGGACGCAGCGTCGTCGTCATCGGCCACCAGAAAGGCCGCGACACCAAGACCAAGATCAGGCGCAACTTCGGCATGCCGCGGCCCGAAGGCTACCGCAAGGCGCTGCGCCTGATGCAGCTCGCCGAGCGCTTCAAGCTGCCGATCCTCACCTTCATCGACACGCCGGGCGCCTATCCCGGCGTCGGCGCCGAGGAGCGCGGCCAGAGCGAGGCGATCGCGCGCAACCTGCTCGAAATGTCGGAACTGGAAGTTCCGATCGTGTGCACCGTGATCGGCGAAGGCGGCTCCGGCGGCGCGCTCGCGATCGGCGTCGGCGACGTGACCAACATGCTGCAGTATTCGACCTACTCGGTGATCTCGCCCGAGGGCTGCGCCTCGATCCTGTGGAAGAGCGCGGACAAGGCCCGCGACGCGGCCGAAGCGCTCGGCCTCACCGCCCCGCGCCTGCTCGAACTCGGCCTGATCGACAAGGTGCTGCGCGAACCGCTCGGCGGCGCGCATCGCGACCCGCGCAACATGGCGATTCGCCTCAAAGCCGTTCTGCTCAGCCAACTGGAAGAACTCGACAAGGTCGATGCGGCCAGCCTGCTCGACCGCCGCTACAAACGCCTGCGGAAATACGGAGCGCTCAGGGTCGCCTGATCCGTCCCGTTCTCCGAATTCCCGATGACAAGTGCCGAGGAACCCCGCAGAGTCGTGCCGACATTCCCCGGAGACTCGCGTGGCCTTCACCTAATCAGCGCGTCATCCAACAGCCTTTCTCGCCTCGCGAAGCGGTGACCATGTTCGACAAATTCAAGACCCGCAACAGGAACGACACGGTGGCCTTCCGGGTTCCGGAAGACCTGAGACTGTCGGCAAGCGATCTCAAACGCATTCTCGTGATCGGTTCCTGTCTTGCCGAAGGCCTCGCCGCGACGACGGAAAGTTTCGATGAAGGTTGTCCCAGTGACTTCATCCTGTTCAACAACTTCGCCGAGCTGCCCGCATCGCCTCCTCGCCCGATCGGCGAATACGATTTTCAACTCGTCCAGGTACCGCTGCGCAGCGTACTTCCGGACTACACCTATTTCCGCCTGCCCTTCGGCGACGTCGAGGGTTTCAACCGCCTGTTCGACGACTGCTGCGACAGACTGAGGCAGTTCCTCGATGCGGCGCTGGCGTGGAATGAGAAGAGCGGTATCCTGACCTTCGTGACCAACTTCATGCTGCCCCAACAGAACCTCATGGGGCGACTGCTGCCGCGCAACGACTTGCGCAACTTCGTGTACTTCGTCGACAAGCTCAACGCGCTGATTTCGGAAGAAGCGGCTCGACGCAACAATGTATACCTTCTCGATATCGACCAGATCGCCGCGACCTACGGCCGCAAGTATTTCCAGGACGACGTGCTCTGGCAGTTCAATCACGGATCGGCGCTCACGGACAGCGATCATGCGCTTGACCGCAAGCGCATCCAGCCACCGCAACCGGCGAGCCAGCACTACACGTTGCACACTCGTGAAATACTGCAGGCGTGGTGGCGGGAACTGATCGCCGGATACCGCACGGTCCGGCAAATCGACTCGGTCAAACTCGTGGTCGTCGACCTCGATGACACGTTGTGGCGCGGCCTGGTGGTCGAAGAAGGTCGATTCACCGTCGAAACGACCGAAGGCTGGCCGCTGGGCTTCATCGAAGCGCTCTCGTTCCTCAAGAAGCGGGGAATTCTGCTCGCGATCCTGAGCAAGAACGACGAAGCCAAGGTCGCGGACGTGTGGCCACACATCATGCTCGGCCGCATGGACCTCTCCGACTTTGCCGTGCGCAAAATCAATTGGCAGCCCAAAGCGCAGAATCTCGCCGAGATATTCGACATCATCAACGTGCTGCCGCGCAATACCGTCTTCATCGACGACAACCCGGTCGAACGAGCCTCCATCAGTTCCGCCTATCCGGACCTGCGCGTGCTCGGTTCGGATCTCTACTATCTGCGTCGTATCCTGCTTTGGTCGGCCGAAACGCAGGTCGCGGCGGTCAGCGCCGAATCCGGCCGGCGCACCGAAATGATCCAGGCACAGGCCGAACGGGAGTCCTCGCGCAAACGGCTTTCGCGCGACGAGTTTCTCGCCACGCTGGATCTGCGTGTTCACCTTTTCGAACTGCGGGACCCGCACGACCCGAGAATGGCCCGGGCCATCGAACTCGTCAACAAATCGAACCAGTTCAACTCGACCGGACGTCGCTGGACATCCGCGGAAATCAACGCATGGTTCGCCGCGGCCGGCGTATTCTACGCATTCGAAGTCACCGATCGATTCACCCAGTACGGCCTGGTCGGCGTCGCCATCGTCTCAGCCGAGGGGCGCATCGAACAGTTCGTGATGAGCTGCCGGGTGATCGGGCTCGACATCGAGGTCAGCGTCATCGGCGAGATCGGCCGGCGCCTTGCCCGGCAGGGCAGGCCCGGGCTGTCGGCCAGATTCGTCCAGACCGATGCCAACCAGCTCGTGCACGACCTTTATCCGCGATGCGGCATGGCGTCGATCGACAGCGGCCTGTTTTCCGCCGACTCGGCAAGCCTGCCTCCGCTCGCCGGCCACATCACGCTGACCTGATTCGAAACGCGGTGATCTGGCTGGAACACGTCTCGTGATCCGGCCGGCGCCGGCCAATTCCCGGGCTCGCGATACCCGCATGCCGGGGTTGTCCCCGCGCGCAAACAGCTGGCCGCCGCAGTCTGCCCCGGCAGCCATCGATCTGGCAGGGCATGCCTACGCCGCGCGCGGCTTCCGCATCAACAACGCGGCCAGCGTGGCGATGCGATCACGCATCTCGCGCCGGTCGACGATCAGGTCGATGGCGCCGTGCTCGACGAGGAACTCCGA
>JAFEFQ010000097.1 GCA_018240505.1 Pseudomonadota bacterium | reverse complement strand
CGAGCAAAGAGAAGTCACCCGCTCGCCGCAGGCGAGTGGAAGCTCTTGCTCTTAAAACCACATGATCAAAAAGCAAAATGGGAATCGCATAAAGACAAAGCGGCCGTCATTGCTGACGGCCGCTTTGGACGAGGAGCACAGACGCGACTCAATGCTCCAAGAGGTTATCCGGCAGCCCCCGCCGGAGTGTTCGGAAATTACTCTGCGTCGGCAGCGCCGTGCTTGGACAGATCTTCCTGGATGCGCGCCGCCTTGCCTTCGAGGCCGCGCAGATAGTAAAGCTTGGCACCACGCACCTTGCCGCGGCGTTTGACGTTGACCGAGTCGATCGTCGGGCTGTGCGACTGGAACACGCGCTCGACGCCGAAACCGTGGGAAATCTTGCGCACCGTGAAGGCCGAGTTGAGGCCCGCGTTCTTCTTCGCGATGACCACGCCTTCGTAGGCCTGCACGCGCTCGCGATTGCCTTCCTTCACCTTGACGTTGACGACGACCGTATCACCCGGGCTGAACTCGGGCAGTTTGCGGCTGATCTGGGAAGCTTCGAATTGTTGGAGGAGGTTCATGACACTCACTTGCTCGTTAGATGGAAAGGAACGCTTTTTTTGAAACTGCGACCAAGGATGGTCGCTTCTTGATCCTCGCCATCACGGACGATGGCAAGTATATCCCTAGATTTGGATCGCTCTGCCGACCCACTTCACTATTTTTTTGTATCTTTTTGAAATTCAAGCAAAAATAAATTTTCTTCCGGTTTGAGCACCGCTCTGGCCAGAAGCTCGGGCCGGCGCAGCCAGGTACGTCCAAGTGCCTGTTTCCGCCGCCATTTCGCGATCGCGGCATGGTCTCCCGACAACAGCACCGCCGGCACCTCGCCGAGCTCATGCGCGACCGGCCGCGTGTAGTGCGGGCAGTCGAGCAGGCCGTCCGAGAACGAATCCTGCTGCGCGGAGTCCGCATCGCCGAGCGCACCGTCCTGCAGCCGCCCGATCGCGTCGATCAGCACCGCCGCGGCCAACTCGCCGCCCGAGAGCACGTAATCGCCGATCGAAATCTCCTCGTCGACTTCATGCTCGATCAGGCGCTCGTCGACCGCCTCGTAGCGCCCGCACAGGAGGATCAACCGATCCACCGATGCGAGTTCGCGCACCTTGTCCTGCGTGAGCCGCGTTCCCTGCGGGCTCAGGAAAATCGTTCGCGCCGACCGCGGGTCCGCCGCACGCGCCGCACGCAATGCATCGCGCAACGGGTCGATCAGCATCACCATGCCGGGGCCGCCGCCGAACGGCCGCTCGTCCACGCGCCGGTAGGCATCGGTCGCGTAATCGCGCGGATTCCAGCCATGCACGCCGAGCAAACCGCGTTCCTGCGCCCGTCCGACCACACCGACCCTGGCCGCCGCGTCGACGAACTCCGGAAACAGCGTGATCACGTCGATGCGCATGGGCTACCTTTGCGCTCGTCCCTGATCGCGAAGATCACGAAACAGCCATCCGTGGCTGCACTTTTCAATCAAAAATCCGCATCCCAGTCGACCACGATCCTGCCGCCGTCGATGTCGACTTCCTTGACAAAGTCCCCGGTGACGAACGGCACCAGCCTCTCGCGCTCGCCGTCGCGGACGACAAGAACATCGTTCGCACCGGTCGAAAACAGGTGGCTGACCTTGCCAAACGCGACGCCGTCGAGATTGAAGACATCGAGCCCTTCGAGATCGGCCCAGTAGTACTCGCCACGCTTCGGCTTCGGCAACGCCGAACGCGCTATGCGTATCTCCGCGCCGATCAGGGCCGCCGCGGCATCGCGGCTGTCGACGCCGGGCAGACGGGCGACGATGCCCTTGCCCTGCGCCCTGCCCTTCACGTTCGCATACTCGACCGCGGCATCGGCACTGCCGACGAACCAGGGCGAGTACTTGAAGATCCGCGTGCGCGGGTCGCTGTACGACTCGAGCTTGACCCAGCCTTCGACCCCGTACAGGCCGACGATCCTGCCGAGGACCAGCTTCTGCTCGTCACGCGCGGCCATTGCAGCGGCCTGCGCGGCGATCAGACCGCGGCCTTGGCCTGCTTGCCGGCTTCCTTGATCAGCGCGCGCACCTTGTCGCTGGGCTGTGCGCCCTTGGCGATCCAGGCGTTGACGCGATCGACGTCGAGCTGCAGGCGCGTTTCCTTGCCGGCCGCGACCGGATTGAAGAAACCCACGCGCTCGATGTTGCGGCCGTCGCGCGCCTTGCGCTCGTCGGCGACGATGACGTGATAGAACGGACGGCCTTTGGCGCCGCCGCGGGAAAGACGAATCTTGACCATGTTTATTTCTCGAGAATTTATCGGGTACGTTGTGTTTCCCGGCCGGCCGCGGCATCCACGGCGCGCCCGCAAGGCGGACAACGGCTTCGGGAACCGCGTATTCTAGCCCAATTGCAGTAAAAATAAAGGTTTTTCAGTAACGTGACCGAAACGAGGGCCGGGTACACGGCGTTTTCCTGCCCGCCACGTCACGCATGTCCCACGTTTCAAACACGGATTGACAACCCCACGGGCGCTGAACAAACTCACATGTCCCGCGCTTTGGCCGCTCCGCATCGCTTCCCGCCTCAGGAATTTCCCTTGACCCCCACGCTCGCCGCCGCCGACGTACCCTTCATCGCCGCCGACGTCGGGGGTACCCACGCCCGCCTCGCCCTCGTCCGCTTCACCGCGCAAGGCGCGGTGGCCATCCTGCACTATTCCGAATACATCTGCGCCGAATACCCCGATCTCGCGACGATCCTGCGCAACTTCATCGAAACCCACGGCGACGCATCCACCGTCAGCGCGGCGATCGCGATCGCCGGGTTGCAGGTCGGCGACAGCCTGATCAACCCGAACCTGCCCTGGCACGTATCGCTGTCGCAGACGCGCCAGGCCGCGCGCCTGAAGGATCTGGCCCTGATCAACGATTTCGAGGCGCTCGCCCATGCCGCACCGCATATCGATCTCGCCTCGGCGGAATTGCTCAGCGGCCAGCCGGTCGACCCGTCGAAGGTCACCACGCTCGTGGTCGGCCCCGGCACGGGTTTCGGCCAGGCCGTGCGCATCCCGCACCAGCCGCGCCCGGTCGTGATCACGAGCGAGGCCGGGCACGCCGCGCTCGCACCGGGCAACGAGCTCGAGATCGACATCCTGCGCGAACTGTTCAAGCGCTGGCCGCACGTCGACCGCGAACGCGCGGTGTCGGGGCCCGGCCTGCTCAACATCTACGAGTGCATCTCCACCCTGCACGGCGTGCCGGCGTTGCTGAGGACGCCCGCGGAGGTCACGGCCGCGGCACTCACCCACGCCAACCCACAGGCAGTCACGGCGCTCAGCGTGTTCTGCGGCATGCTCGGCAGCCTGATCGGCGACCTCGTGCTCGCCTACAACGCGCGCGCCGTGTTCCTTGCCGGCGGCGTCCCCTCGCGCATCCGCTCGTTCCTGCCGACGAGCAACTTCGTCGCGCGCTATCACAACAAGGGCGCACTCGGCGAGGTGATCAAGCACGTGCCGATCTGGCTGATCGAGCACGGCCAACTCGGCCTGATCGGCGCGGCGGCGTGGTACAAGGACCATCGCGCGGATGCGTAACCGCGGTCGCACCGCGCGATTCGAAGCGACATCATGAAGATTCTCGTCACCGGCAGCAGCGGCCATCTCGGCGAGGCGCTGATGCGCGGCCTGCGCGGCAGCGGACACGACGTCGTCGGCATCGATATCCTGCCGTCGCCCTGGACCGATGAAGTCGGCACGATCGCCGACCGCGGCTTCGTGCATGACTGCATGCGCGGTGTCGACACGGTGCTGCATGCGGCAACGCTGCACAAGCCGCACGTCGCCACGCACGCGCGCCAGGACTTCGTCGACACGAACATCACCGGCACGCTCAACCTGCTCGAGGAAGCGGTCGCGGCGAAGGTGACGTCGTTCGTCTTCACGAGCACGACCAGTACGTTCGGCGATGCGCTGATTCCGCCGGCGGGCGCGCCGGCCGCGTGGATTACCGAGGACGTCACGCCGATCCCGAAGAACATCTACGGCGTCACCAAGATCGCCGCCGAGAACCTGTGCCAACTGTTCCGGCGCAAATTCGGCCTGCCCTGCCTGATCCTGCGCACTTCGCGTTTCTTTCCCGAGGCGGACGACAGCAAGGAAATGCGCGAAAGCCATGTCGACGCCAACATCAAGGCGAACGAGTTCCTCTATCGCCGCGTCGACATCGCCGACATCGTCGACGCGCATCTTCTCGCGATCGAAAAAGCGCCGGCCATCGGTTTCGGCCGCTACATCATCAGCGCGACCACGCCGTTCTCGCGCGACGATCTGGCCGCGCTGCGCAGCGATGCGCCGTCCGTGTTGCATCGACTGTTTCCGGCCTACGCCGGGGAATATGCACGCCGCGGCTGGCGCATGTTCGACGAAATCGACCGCGTCTACGTCAACGACCGCGCGCGGCGCGAACTCGGCTGGCGGCCGCGCTACGACTTCGGCTACGTGCTCGCACGCCTGCAGGCGAACGAGGATTTCCGCAGTCCGCTCGCCCAAGCGATCGGCGCGAAGGGGTACCACGAGGAAATCTTCGAGGAAGGCCCGTTCCCGGTCGACTGAGCCGCGGGCTCAGGCGTATTCCTCGACCGAACCGGCAATCCAGGTCGCGGCGACTCCAAGCTTGGCGTCCAGAGCGACCAGATCGGCGGCATACCCGGGCGCGATGCGGCCGTGCGTCGCGCCGAGCCCGATGAACTCGGCCGGATAGGTTGCGGCCATGCGCACCGCCTCGTCCAGCGGCACGTCCAGCCACGCGACCGTGTTGCGCACGGCCTGCGCCATGTCGAGCACCGAACCGGCAAGCGTGCCGTCGGGCACCGTGAGCAGGCCATCGCGCGCGGTGGCAATTTGGCCGTTTATACGGAAAGACGGCGAATCGGAGCCGACTGGCGGCATCGCGTCGGTGACGAGAAGAATCTTGCCGCGCGGCTTCGCGGCCAGCGCCACGCGCAGCGACGCCGCATGCACGTGATGGCCATCGACGATCACGCCGCACCAGCTCTCCGCATCGGCCAGAGCCGCACCGACGACGCCGGGTTCGCGGCTGGCCAACGGCGTCATCGCGTTGTACAGGTGGGTGAAGCCGCGCACCCCAAGATCGAGTGCCGCGCGCGTTTCTTCGTAACTGGCCGCCGTGTGGCCGGCCGCGACGACCACCCCGCGCGCGATGAAGTCGCGGATCACATCGGCCGGCACGCGGTCAGGCGCCAGGGTCAACAAGGTCTTGCCGTTACGCAGCGACGCGGCCATCGCGACTTCCGCCGCGTCGGGCACGCGGAACTTGCTCGCGTCGTGCACGCCCTTGCGTGCCGGCGCGAGATACGGGCCTTCGAGATGGATGCCGAGCACGCCCGGCACGCGCTGTTCGATCGCGGCATCGATCGCGGCGATCGCGCGCCGCATCACCCCGGCATCGTCGCTGATCAGCGTCGGCAGCATGCCGGTCGTGCCGAAACGCCGGTGCGCCTGCGCGATGCGGCGCACCGCGTCGACCGTCGGCTCGTCGTTGAACAGCACGCCACCGCCGCCGTTGACCTGGGTGTCGATAAAACCGGGAACCAGCTTCATGCCGTGCAGGTCGTGTGTCTGCGCGGCACGAACGCGCGCGTCGCCAGCGCTCACGACGTCCGCAATGCGTCCGTTCTCGACGAGCACCGCGAACCCCTTGCGGAAGCCTTGCTCGACAAGTACCTCGGCATTGATGAGCGCGGTGATTGTCATCAGGGCACCTCGAAAAAACGTAGCGAGCGAAGAGCCGATCCTGTCCAAGATCGGGCGTGTCGCCGGAGCGCAGGAACCGGAGCATGCGTAGAGTATGTGAGGATAACTCGCCGCATCCGCGGCTCGCCCTTCGGGCCATTCGCTGCGCGAATGTTCGCTTCGGCATCCTGCCTGCGCAGTCCGAGC
>JAFEFQ010000096.1 GCA_018240505.1 Pseudomonadota bacterium | reverse complement strand
GGCATGCTCGCGCTGCCGCAGTACTTCGCCCTGCCGCTCGACCTCTTCATCTATCCGATCATCGGCTTCTTCGTGTTCAAGGCCGTCGTCGGCATCTGGCTGTACCGCGTGCGCGTGCCGTGTTCATGGCGCGACACGATCATGGCCTCGATCGCGAGCATGGGCCTTTCGCACGCGATCGCACGCGGCATCTTCCTCGGCCTGTGGAAGAAGAAAGGCGAATTCGTGCGCACGGCCAAGAGCCGGCGCCTGTCGTCGAGGCCGAATCCGTTCACCGCCGTGCGCGAAGAACTGCTGATGTTCGTCGCGATCGGGCTCGCGATCGCCGGCATGTTGGGCCTGCCCGGCCTGCTCGATCATTGGCTCAATGGCACGACCGAATTGCCGGGCACGCGCCACCTGACCGACTATGCCGAGGGCAAGCTGTGGATCTTCATCCTCGCCGCGCAGGCGATCCCGTACCTGTCGGCACTGATCGGCGCGATGGTCGCGGCACGTTCGGGAGAAAAGAGCGGCTGAGCCGCGCGCGCATGAATACCGTTCCCACCCCAATGGCGTCGCCGCTGCGGCTCAACCTCGGTTGCGGGCGCAACATTCTCCGAGACTGGGTCAATATCGACTGGATCCAACTGCCGGGAATCGATGTCGTCGCCGATCTCAACCAGTGCGCGACCACGTCGCTGCCGTTCGCCGACGACCAGGTCGACGAGTTCCTGCTCTCGCACGTCATCGAGCACATCCCCCAGACGCTGCCGATGATGCAGGAGCTGCACCGCATCGCCAAACCCGGCGCGAAGGCGTGGATCCGCGTGCCCCATGGCAGCAGCGACGACGCATGGGAAGATCCGACCCACGTCCGCGCCTACTTTCCGGGCAGCTTCGGCTATTTTTCGCAGCCCTACTACTGGCGCGCCGATTATGGCTATCGCGGCGATTGGCAGCCGCTCAGCATCACCCTGTATCTGCCCGCCGCGCTGCAGGGAACCGCGAGCATGGAAGTGCTGCACCAACGCATCCTGCGCGAGCGCAATCTCGTGCTCGAGATGGTCGCGGAACTCGAGGCAGTGAAACCTGCGCGCGAACCTAAGCGGGAGCTGCAGGCCGCGCCGAACCTGTACATCGGCTTTGCCTGAGCGGAACCCGACGGCGGCCCGATCCCGACGCGAATTTATCTGCGCGTAACTCCGAAATCGCGGAGGCCATGCTATAAAACCCCATGGACGCGATTGCCGGGGAAGGTTCATACAGGAAGATGACGATGCGCCGTGCAGGCGCCACGCTGCTCCTGCTTGTGGTCCAGATCGGCGCGCATGCCGGCACGATCACGACGCAGATCGACGGCGTCGACGACCCGCTCAAGGCCGCGGTCGGCGCCGCTGCCGAAATCACCCAATACGAGAAACAGGATGTCAGCGCCGCGCAGGCGCAACGCCTGTACAAGAACGCCGGCGAGCAGATCGTCAAGGCGCTCGAAGCTTACGGCTACTACAGCGCGAAGACCGACGGTGAATTGAAGGAAACACCGCAAGGCTGGGGCGCGATCATCCACGTGCGTGCCGGCGAACGCCTGCAGGTCGGCGATTACGCGGTCGACGTGCCGAGCCCGGCGCGCGAGGAGAAGGAAGTCGCCGCCGCGCTCGCCAATTTCACACCGAAGGCTGGCCAGCCGTTCGACAGCACCGCCTACGAGAAGAGCAAGGCCGCCGTGCAGTCGGCGCTGTTCGCCGTCGGCTATCTCGACGCGAAGCAGGTCGTGCACAAGGTCGAAGTCTCGCGCAGCGCCAACCGCGCGGCGATCGCGCTCAAGTGGGACGTCGGCGAGCGCTACCGTTTCGGCGAGGTGATCTTCACCGGCAGCCAGCTCAACGACGGCGTGCTCGACCGCTACATCCCGTGGCGCAAGGGCGATTTCTACAGCCAGAGCCGGCTCCTGCGCCTGCAGCAGAAGCTCGTCGACGCCGACTACTTCGCCATCGTCGACGTGCAGCCGGACAAGGAAAGCGCGAAGGACGGCGTGATCCCGGTCAACATCACGCTCGCACCGGCACCGCGCAACATCTACACCGCGGGCATCTTCGTCGACTCCGACATCGGCCCTGGCGTCAAGGGCAGCATCACGCGGCGCTGGGTCAACATGCGCGGGCACAAGGCCAAGGTCGAAGTCGAGATCGCGCAACGCGAGAAGCTGCTCGCCGGCACCTACACGATCCCGCTGCCGGGCGACAACAACCGCGCGTACAACTTCGGCGTCGCCTATCGCAACATCGATACCGCAACAGCCCAGTCCGACACGCTGCGCCTGACCGCGAACGAGACACGCTACTGGCACGGCTGGAACCGCACGATCGGCATCAACGCGCTCAGCGGCACCTACACCGTGGCCAACATCGACGGCAACTCCACGCTGGTCTATCCGGAAGTCTCGCTCGAACGCAAGCGCGCCGACGACATGAGCTTCGTGCGCGACGGCTACTCGCTGAGCCTCGACGCGCGCGCCAGTCCCGGCCCGAGCACGCGCTTCGTGCAGGCGCGCGCGGACGCGAAATGGATCCGCGGCTTCGGCGACCGCCAGCGCCTGATCGTGCGCGGCTCGCTCGGCGCGAGCGCGGTCGGCGACTTCGACAAGCTGCCGCCGGAACTGCGCTTCTTCGGCGGCGGCGACCGCTCGATCCGCGGCTACGCCTACCAGACCGTCGGCCCGCCGCTGCCGGCCGACCGGTTGCCGATCGCGATCGCCAAGTGCAACACCGGCAAGTCGACGACCGACTGCAACAACCTCATCATCGGCGGCAAGAACCTCGCCGTCGCCAGCGCCGAGTACGAGTACTACTTCACCCCGAACTGGGGCATCGGCACCTTCGTCGACGCCGGCGATGCGTTCAGCGCGTTCGGCGACTACAAGACCCACATCGGCACCGGCTTCGGCCTGCGCTGGCGCTCGCCGGTCGGCATGGTCCGCGCCGACCTCGGCTTTCCGGTCAACGATCCCGAAGGCCGCCACGGCGTGCAGTTGCATCTCATCATCGGGCCCGATCTGTGAACCCGCATCGCGCGAAGCACCTTTGCTTCCCTTCTCCCACCGGGAGAAGGTGGCGCGCAGCGCCGGATGAGGGAAGAGCCCGCCACGCACAAAGCGCATACAAAATTTGCAGCGCCCTTCCCTCATCCGCCTTCGGCACCTTCTCCCGAGGGGAGAAGGAAAGACTATGAAAAAGTGGCTCAAACGCATCGGCATTGCGCTCGCGATCGCGATCGGGCTGGTCGTCGTGCTCGCCTGGTGGCTGCTCGGCACCGAATCGGGCGCGCGCTTCGCGGTTGAACGCGCGAAATCCTCGCTCGCCGGCAAGCTCGCGCTCGCCGGAATGAAAGGCGCGCTGACCAGCCCGCTCGAACTGCACGACGTCGCCTACAAGGACCCCGCCTCGGGCCTCGACGTCAAGGTGAAAACGCTCAGGCTCGACTACGAGTTCTGGGGCCTGCTGCGCAAGACCGTGCACGTGCGCGGTCTCGACATCGACGGTGTCGAGATCGCGCTGACCACCGTGCCGCCGGCTCCGCTGCCGCCAACGGCCGCGCAGCCTTCGATTGCGCAGTTGCTGACGCCGCCAGTCGATATCCTGCTCGACCGCCTGCATGTCGGCGCGACGAAGATCACGCAGGACGGCAAGCCCGTGTTCGCGAGCGACACGCTCGACGCGGCGGCGACGTGGACGAGCTCCGCGCTGACGCTCAAGCAACTCGCGCTGCGCGCGCCCGACGGCAAGCTCGACCTCGCCGGCGCGATCACGCAGTACAAGGACGTCGTCGGCAGGGGCAAGCTCGATCTCGACTGGGCGATTCCAAACCAGAGCGGTCCGGCGGCACCCGACAGCAAGGCACCGCCGATGCGCGCCGTCGCCAGCGTCGACCTCGACAACGACGGCAAGCAGGCGCATTTCACGCTCGCCGCAAGCCAGCCGCTCGTCGCCAATGCCAAGGGCAGCCTGACACCGAACGACAAGAACCTGCCGTGGGCGATCGATCTCGATGTACCGGCCTTCAATCCGAAAAAACTCACGCAAAGCGACACGCTGAACTCGCTCGCGCTGAAGCTTTCCGGCAACGGCGACAGAAACGCGGGCACGTTGAGCGGCAACGTCGACCTCAACGAGCACCGCGTCCTGCTCGATCCGCTCAAGTTCGTGAGCGACGGCAAGACGCTCACGTTCGACCCGCTGCGCCTGCGCTCGCCCGAAGCGCAAGGCGCGCTGACCGCGCAGGCGAAAATCCACCTCGATGCGAAACCGGTCGGCGGCGAGATCAAGCTCGACTGGGCCGACGTCGTGCTGCCCGCCGACCTCGCCGGGCAGGAGCTCGCCACACACGGCAGCATCAGCGCGGGCGGCAACGCAGACAAGTTCAACGCGCAGGGCGAACTGGCCATCGGTCCGCATGATCCAAAACAGAGCGTTCGAGTCGCCAACCTCGCCTTCAAGCTCGACGCCACGCCGGAAAAAATCTCGCTCGCACAACTGGAATTGAAACAGCCCAAAGGCGGCCTCAACGCCACCGGCGAAATCGTACTCAAGCCGCAGGTCGGCTGGAACATCGAAGCCAAGGCAAACCAGTTCGACCCGGGCGCGTTCGCCAAAGACTGGTCCGGCGCGGTCAATTTCCAGTTGTCCACAAGTGGAAATGTGGAAAAAGACGGCCCAGCCGGCAAGCTCAGGCTCGACCAACTCGGCGGCACGCTGCGCCTGCGCCCGCTCGCCGGCAGCGGCGAGCTCGCGTTCGCGCCGCCGCTCAGCGTCGACGGCAAGCTCAACGTCTCGTCGGGACAGAGCACGGTCGCGCTGGTCGGCAAGGGCGGCGCGGGCAAGGATGCAGCGACCGATCTCAAGATCGACCTCAACGTCGCCAGCCTCGGCGATTGGGTTCCGAAAGCCGGCGGCAGCGTGCGCGGCGCGATCGCGGTCAGCGGCGCCTATCCGAAACTCGACGCCAGCGGCAAGCTCGGCGGCAGCGCGATCGTCAGCGGCGACGCGCACCTGCAGGCCTTCACCCTCGATTTCGATGCGAAGGATCTGTCCGCGCCTAGCGGCAGGCTCGCGCTGGACGCGAAGACGCTGTCCGCGGCCGGCTACACCTTCGACACGGTCAGGCTCGACGCGAACGGCACGCAGGCCGCGCACCAGCTGAAGCTCGACGTCCACGGCAAGCCGCTGTCGCTCGCGCTCGCGCTCGACGGCGCGCTGACGCAGAACCAGAACGCGAGCGACTGGCGCGGCACGCTGAAGACGCTGACGCTGGACCAGCAAGGCCTGCCCGAGTGGAAACTCGCGCAGCCGACCCCGCTGTCTTATGTCGGCGGAGTGTTCAACTTGAGCGAACTCTGCCTGCGCGCGGGCGCGCCCGGCATCTGCGCGCAGGCGACGCAGGATGCGAAGTCTGGCACGAATGCGAAGTTCCGCCTCGAACACCTGCCGCTGGCGATGCTCGCCAGACTCGGCAGCCCCGACGCGACGATGAAGCTCGACGGCGAACTCAACGGCAACGGCACGATTGTCATCGTCCCGAGCGGCGCGCTGAGCGGCAACGTCTCGATCACTTCCGACCAAGGCACGATCGTCTATCCCGACTCGGCCTCGAAGGCGCTGCTGAGCTACAAGGGTTTCCGCGTCGACGCCGCGCTCGCGCCCGCGCAGAACACGGTCACGATCGCGGGCGACCTCAACGACGGCGGACGCATCGACGGCCATATCGTTACCGGCGCCGCGGATGCGAGTGGCGCGATGCCGTTGTCCGGCAGCCTCGCGCTCAACATCAACAATCTCTCGTTCGTCGACTTTCTCACCACGCAGGTGTCGGGCACCAAGGGCAAGGTCGAGGCGAAGTTCGCGCTGTCGGGTTCGACGAAGAAGCCCGGCGTCGACGGCCAGCTCGCGCTCGTCGGCTTCGCCACCGAAGTGCCCGCGGCGGGACTCAAGCTGCGCGACGGCAA
>JAFEFQ010000095.1 GCA_018240505.1 Pseudomonadota bacterium | reverse complement strand
CACGAGCAAAGAGAAGTCACCCGCTCGCCGCAGGCGAGTGGAAGCTCTTGCTCTTCGGTGGAAAAACATCAAAGCCAAGGACTAGATTTCCGCCTGCGCGGGAATGACGAGCGAAAGCGAGAGCAAAGGCGCGAACGGCCGCGTGCTAAGTCGCCTGCTCTAGCAGCGGCGGCAGCGGACAATGCAGCGCCGCGCAGATCGTGCGCAGCAGTTCAGCCTCGCTGACCGCGACCATGCCGTCGGCGCCGACCGCGCGCGTGAGGCCGCGCACGAGCAGTTCCTTGCCGGCGGGCACGAGCCGGTCGAGCTTCGGCAGCGCCTGGTCGAGCGCGCGCACGAAGTCCTCGGGCGGCGCGTAGCTCGCTTTCGCATCGGGCAGCACTTCGCGCATGCCGAGCTGGAACGCGCGTGCCGCTTCGGCCGCATCGTCGTTGCCGTAGCGCGCGATCGTGGCGACGACGTCGGCGATCTCGGCGGCGCAATCGGGCAGTTTGCTGCTACCCGCAGTGATGGTCTTCGATGGATCCAGCGCCTCGATCACCTGCGCCGAGACCAGCGTGGCGAGGCAATATTCCTCGAGCTGGACGCGGCCGTCGGCCTGGATCAGCTGCTTGAGCACGATGACGAAGGTCTGCAACTCGCCGCGCGTGCGCTTGCGCAGGGCGGGAAACGCGAGCTGTGCGAGCGGCAGGCGCTGCATCGGGTGCAGGTCGGCGATGGCCGCGGCGATTTCCTCGATGCCGGCACGCGTGGCCGCGCCGAAATACTTCCCGACGAGGGCGAGCTGCTTGGCGCGCACCTCGGCGCCCGCGTCGAGCGCCAGCGCAAGCACGACCTGCGGCGCACGCTCGGCCGAGTAGGCGTACGCGCGCAACGCATCGGCGATCGTCGTATGGATCGCGTTCGCGGCGCGGTAGTCGTCGGAACCCGGGTGCGCGACCTGGGTGACGACCTTGTTCGGGGTCAGCGCGATCGCCGCGCCCGCCTGCGGCAGCACGCCCGCGCTCGCGGACGCGGATGCGCGCGCGCCTGGCGCCCCCGCCGGGGCGAGGCCGGAGATCGAGACTTCGGCGCCTTCGGCGTCGAACGCCTCGACCGGCGCGCTCCAGGCCTTGGCGATCGCGACGAGTTCCTGCGGATCGAAGTGCGGGTCGATCGCGAGGATGCGCTTGTGCAGCGGCGGGTGCGTGGCGAACAGCGCGGAGTAGCCGACGCCGTCGCCGAAGAACATGTGCGCGGCCTCTTCCCTCTCCGGCGATTGCAGCTTCGAGCCTTCGGCGAGGCCGGCGATCTTCTTCAGCGCGCCGGCGATGCCCTGCGACTGGCGCGTGAACTGCACCGCCGAGGCATCGGCTAAGTATTCGCGCTGGCGCGACACGCCGGCCTTGATCAGGCGGCCGAAGAACAGGCCGATCGAGCCGATGATCAAGAGCGCGATGCCGACGAACACCTGCCAGTTCGAATCGCGGTCGCGCCCGCTCCACTGCACCATCTTGCTGCCGACGATGCCGATGACGAGGATGCCGAACAGCACGCCCATGAGGCGGATGTTGAGGCGCATGTCGCCGTTGAGCACGTGGCTGAACTCGTGCGCGATCACGCCCTGCAGCTCGTCGCGCGTGAGCTTGTCCAGGCAGCCGCGCGTCACCGTCACCGCGGCGTCGGACGTGGTGTAGCCCGAGGCGAACGCGTTGATTCCCGGCTCGTCCTCGAGCACGTAGATCTCCGGCACCGGCACGCCGGAGGCGATCGCGATTTCCTCGACTACGTTGCGCAGGCGCTTGTAGGCGAAGTTGCCGGCCATGGCCGGATCGTGCGGGTCGATCAGCGTGGCGCCGAGCTGGCGCGCGACCACGCCGCCGCCGGCGCGCAGGCTCGAAATCTTGTACAGCATCGAGAAGCCGATCACCGCGAGCACGAGCAGCGTGGTGACGACGAGCACTCCGGTCTGCGGCGAGGCCGCTGCGCGGTAGGCGTGCCGGCGGCCGTCGCCCATGGTGCCGAACGCGACCGCGACGACGAGGTCGATCGCGACGACGATGCACACTACCGCGAGCGCGAACAGCACGAGCATGCGCCGCGTCTGCGCGCGGGCGCGATCCTGCTGGGCGAAGAAGTTCATCGGGAGCGGGCGGCTGAACGGCGAGCGGTAAGCGGAAAGAACCGGTGCGAAGCGCAGGGAATGCCGTCGCGCTTTTCCCGCTCACCGCTCACCGCTGACCGCTCGCACTTATGAGAACGATACCTTGACCGCCTTGCGCGCTTCCTGCGACTCGATTTCGAGCGGCGTCGCGGGGGTGAAGGCGAACATGTTCGAGATGATCGAGTTCGGGAATACTTCGCGGCGGTTGTTGTAGAACAGCACGCCGTCGTTGTAGGCCTGACGCGCGAAGGCGACCTTGTTCTCGGTCGAGGTCAGCTCTTCGCTGAGCTGCATCATGTTCTGGTTGGCCTTGAGGTCGGGATACGCTTCGGCGACCGCGTTGAACTTCAGCAGCGCCTGCTGCAGCTGCGTCTCCGCCCCCGACAGCGCCTGCATCGCGGCCGGATCGCCCGGGTTCGCCTTGGCCGCGGCCAGCCCGTTCATCGCCGCGCCGCGCGCGGCGGTGACCGCCTGCAGCGTGTCGGCTTCGTGCTTCATGTAGCCCTTCGCGGTCTCGACCAGATTCGGAATCAGGTCGTAGCGGCGCTGCAACTGCACGTCGATCTGCGCGAACGCGTTCTTGTAGCCGTTGCGCGCCGTGACCAGGCCGTTGTAGATGCCGACGAGCCACAGGCCGACGACGACGATGACGGCCAGAACAATTAGTAAAGACATAACATCTTCCCCGTTGTTTGGCGCTAGAATGGCGCCCCGTGCGAAAGCATAGCACGGGGTTTTTGTTCGGATTGCGCCCGTGCAACAACAAGATCCACGCACGGAGCACGACCCGATGAATACGACATGCCCCTTCGATCGCGCGCGCTGCTGATTCTCGCAGCGCTGAGTCTCGCTCCGGTCGCGCTGCCGGCCGCAACACCGGCTTCCGCCGGCACGACGAAGAAAGCAGCCACCGCCGCGCCGGCCAAGAAGCCGCGGCCGGCGAAAACCACCACCGCGGTTCAGGCGCATGTCGTTGCCGCAACGACGGCGAAGCCGGCGATCAAGCCGAGGATCATCGCCAAACGCGCGCCGGTCGGCGAAGCCGCGCCGGAAGAAGCCGAGTCCGAGGACATCACGCCGACCGTCAAGGTTGCGGCCGCACGCAGCGCAGGCGACGCCTCCGCCGCCGCCGCCGAACTCGACCGCCTGCTCGACAAGGTCGAGGAAGGCGATCGTATCGCCGGCCTCGCCGTGGCCGTGGTCAAGGACGACAAGGTCCTGCTCCAGCGCGGTATCGGCTACGCCGATGCGAAGGCCGGCTTGAAGGTGACGCCCGATACGGTGTTCCGCCTCGCCTCGCTGTCGAAGGCGTTCGCCAGCGCGATGGCCGCGATCCTGATCGACGACGGCGCGTTCTCGTGGAACACGACCGTCGCCAGCGTCGTGCCCGCGTTCGAGCTGATCGACGCCGATGCGAGCAACAAGCTCACCGTGCGCGACGTGCTCAGCCAGCGCGTCGGCCTGCCGCACAACACCTACGATCGCATGATCGAAGCAAACGAGCCGTACCCGCTGCTCGTCGACCGGCTCAAGGAAGTGCCGATGACCTGCGACGTCGGCGAATGCTACGGCTACCAGAACGTCACCTACTCGCTGATCGGAGACGTGATCTACGCGACCACCGGCGACTTCTTCAGCCATCAAGTCGAGAAGCGCCTGTTCCGCCCGCTCGGCATGACGACGGCGAGCTACGGCCGCGACGGACTGGAATCCAGCGCCAGCTGGGCCAGGCCGCATGCGCGCACGCGAGCCGGCTGGGTGCCGTTCGAGAACAGGGAAGGCTATTACCATGTCGCGCCCGCGGCGGGCATCAACGCCAGCATCAAGGATATGACGGCCTGGCTGATCGCACAGATGGGCGGGCACCCCGACGTGCTCAGCGCCGCCGAACTCGAGACGCTGCACACGCCGCAGATCGACACGCCGCACGAGCGGCGCGTCGCGCCGTGGCGCCGCGCGCGCGTCAGCGATTCGCAATACGCACTCGGTTGGCGCGTGTTCGACTACGCCGGCGAGACGCTGGTCTTTCACGCCGGCTACGTCAAGGGTTACCACTCGATGATCGCGTTCTTCCCGAAGATGCGCTTCGGCGCGGTGATGCTGTGGAACTGCGAGACCGCCCTGCCTTCGGGCCTGCTGCCGATGCTGCTCGATCGCTACCTCGGCCTGCCCGAGGTCGACTGGGCCGGGCTCGACGCGCCGCCGGCGCCCGCACCGAAGCGCGCGCGCGTCGTGGCCGGCCGCAAGCACTGAATTTTTCCCGACGCAAAAAGCGCAACGCCGTTCCCGTTCGCACGGAAACGGCGCGGCGCGCAGGGCGCTGAAGCCGGCGCTTACCTGTCCGGCAGCTTGAACTCGATGCGCGTGCGCACCTGCTGCTCGGCCGGCTGGCCGTTTTCCAGGCGCGGCTGGAACTTCCATTCCGCGATCGCGCGCAGCGCCGCGGTGTTGAACAGCCGCGGCGGATTTGCGTTGACCACGCTGCCATCCTTGACGCTGCCGTCGGCGGCGACGGTGAACGCGACTTCGACCCAACCCTCCTGGCGCGAACGGAAGGCATCGGGCGGGTAGCGTGGCGCGGACTGGCTGGTGGCGACGGCGGCGCGCGTCTCGCCGGACGGCGCAGCCGCCGTTGCCGCCGGTTTCGTCGGCGCGGCCGTGCTCGTCGCGGCCGGCTTCGGTGTCGCTTCGGCCACCGCGGGCTTGGCCTCCGTCGTCGCCGGCGCAATCGGTGTGGCCACAGGTGTCGCAGGCGTCGCCGGAGTCGTCGCGTTCTTCGTGGCATTCGCGGCGAGCGCCTTCTCCTGGTCGCGCTTCTCCTGCTCGCGATCCATCTGTCTTTTCTTCAGATCGAGCTTGTTGCGCAGGATCGTCAGCGTGTAGTTGTTCGAGTCGAACTTGGCGAGCAGATCGATCGCGCGGCGACCCTCGTCGAGCTGGCCGGCGTTGATCTTCTGCTCGATTTCGCCCGCGGCGAGCGGAAACAATTCGCGCAGGCCCTCCTGGGCCGCCGCGTTGTTCGCGTCGCGACCGAGAACGAGAAGATAGAAATCCACCGCGCTGTTGTCGGGCGGATCGATGTAACGCCGCTCATTCACCGCCGAACCGGCGTTGTGCAGAAGATCCGCAATCGTCAGATCGGTGCGTTGCGATGCTTCGCTGACCGCAGCGGCGCCTGCTGCCGTGGCGACCGCAGGCGTCGCAGCCGCGCCCGCCGGCCGGCCGGCCTCGGGCTTGGGCGAGGTTGGCCCGGTACCCGTGTCACGCCAGAGAATGAAATACGCCGAAAACGCGGCAATCGCCGCAACTGCCCCCAGAGCAACCCAGAACCCGGGCCCCTTGTGTTTGTTCGCCATGCCACTTCGCCCCTGTTTTTGCGAAGTGCGATGGATACCACGTTACACGATCGCAATTCAATGACGCAGATCATGTTTTCGACAACAGCCCAACATATCGGCATGACCGCGACATGACGGATGAACGCGATGGACGCGGCCGCGTCACCGCGACATGCGGGCGAGGCTGACCGAAGGGAATTGGGAGCGGAGGCTCGAGAGGGGTTCGTTTAAGGCCTCTTCCCGCGCTGGGCAAGTCGCGGGAAGAGGTAAACGGGGTGTCGCTTTTCTTGTTCTGGCAAAACCGGATGCCGACTCCGCATCCGTGAATCCAGCAAACCCTAAGGTTCGCGGTTGGTGTTGCGTGTGATAACGATGAAACCGGTGAAGCTTACTTCTTCTTGGCAGCCTTCTTGGCAACCTTCTTCGCGGCCTTCTTCACAACCTTGGCCTTCGCAACCTTCTTCACAGCTTTCTTGGCAGGTGCCTTCTTTGCAGCTTTCTTCGTAGCCATATCGCGTCTTAGCTCCTCGTCAGTTGGTAGTTG
>JAFEFQ010000094.1 GCA_018240505.1 Pseudomonadota bacterium | reverse complement strand
GGCGGCAGCGGCAATGTGCTGACCATTACCCTGACCACTGGCGCCGGAACCAATACCGCCCAGGTTACGGTCTCTGGCGTGCCCCAGTTCTCGCCTGCTCCCACCTGCTCGGTCAGCTCCGCCAGCGCAACCAAGACCTGCACCTTCACGATTCCCACCTCGGTAACTTCAGTCGGTCTGTCATCGAATCCCGGTACCGGCACGTGGGGGGGCGCTTGCAGCGGCAGCACCGGAACCCCGCAAACGGTCCCGATTGCGGGAGCGACGACCTGTACCGCCACCTATCCCTGATCCTGCCGGGCCAACCGGGCCGGATGCCCGTTCGAGCCGAGGGCTGTGGTGGCAAGCAAGTAGCCCGGATGAAGCGCAGCGAAATCCGGGGCATTTCCAAGTAGTACTTCCAGAACCCCCGCGCCCGCGGGGGTTTTCTTTCGCCGCTTCGTTTCATGCGCGTCCGCATCGCATCGCCGCACGGCTGCATCCGGATCAGGAGTGGGCGTGGCTGCAAGGCGCCTCTCGATATGCGCTGAATGCGAGGTTGACGCGTTGTCAACCCTGCCATTGGTTGGGGAAACCTTCCTGCTTCCGCTGCGGTCTGAGCTCGCGCCGCGCGCCAACGGGCGTGCGATCATTTCGACCCCGGACCCACCATCGACATGGACATGCCAATCAATGCCGCGCCCGCCAACCTGATCGGCGCCTTCCACATCCTGCGCGACGAACTCTCGCAGCAAATCATCGGCCAGAGCGCGCTCGTCGACCGTCTGCTCATCGCGCTGCTCGCCGACGGCCACCTGCTCGTCGAGGGCGCGCCGGGGCTGGCCAAGACGCTCGCGGTGAAGGAACTCGCCGCGCGCATCGAGGGCGATTTCCACCGCATCCAGTTCACCCCGGACCTGCTGCCGGCCGACCTCACAGGCACCGAGATCTATCGCCCGCAGAGCGCGAGCTTCGAGTTCCAGAAGGGCCCGATCTTCCACAACCTGCTGCTCGCCGACGAGGTCAACCGCGCGCCGGCCAAGGTGCAGTCGGCGCTGCTCGAGGCGATGGGCGAGCGCCAGGTCACGGTCGGCCGCACCACGTATCCGTTGCCGCCGCTGTTCCTCGTCATGGCGACGCAGAACCCGATCGAGCAGGAGGGCACGTATCCCTTGCCCGAGGCGCAGCTCGACCGCTTCCTCATGCACGTGCGCATCGGCTATCCCGACGGCGCGTCGGAGGCGGCGATCCTCAGGCTCGCGCGCGAGCGCGCCCGCGCGACGCTGCGCGAGGCGAGCGTGCCGCAGCGTCTGCTCAGCCAGACGCAGATTTTCGACGCGCGCGCGGAAGTGTTGTCGCTGCACCTTGCGCCGGCGCTCGAGGAATACATCGTCCAGCTCGTGCTCGGCTCGCGCACGCCGAAGGTCTACGGCAACGATTTGTCACGCTGGATCGCCTATGGCGCGAGTCCGCGCGGCACGATCGCGCTCGACCGCTGCGCGCGCGCGCATGCGTGGCTTGGCGGACGCGATTTCGTTGCGCCCGAAGACGTGCACGCGGTGGCGACCGACGTGCTGCGCCATCGCATCCTGCTGAGCTACGAGGCCGAGGCCGAGGGCGTGACGCCCGAGCGCGTGGTCTCGGCGCTGCTCGACCGCGTGCCATTGCCATGATCTTCCCTTCTCCCCTCGGGAGAAGGAAATCTAAAGCCTCTTTCGCCGATGAACAACGCAGTTCAAATCACTCTCGACGAGCTCCTCGCCATGCGCCTGCGCGCGGCGCGGCTCGCGCAATTCGCGCAGCGCGTCGCCGGCAGCCATGCGGCCGTGCACGCCTCGCGTTTCCGCGGGCGCGGCGTCGACTACGCCGAGTCGCGCGCCTACCAGCCCGGCGACGACATCCGCCAGATGGACTGGCGCGTCACCGCGCGCACCGGCCGCCCGCATACCAAGCTGTTCACCGAAGAGCGCGAGCGCAGCGTGCTCGCCGTGCTGAGCTGCAATCCGTCGCTGCGTTTCGGCACGCGCGTGCGCTTCAAGTCGGTGCAGGCCGCGCGCGCCGCGGCGCTGCTCGCCTGGGCGACGGCGCTGTCCGGCGACCGCATCGGCGCGATCGGCTACGGCCCCGGCCTCAACGCGGAGGTGAAGCCCAGCGGCGGCGTGCGCGGCGCGCTGCGCTGCCTGCGCGCCTTCGTCGAATGGGATGCGATCAGTGCCCAAGCTCTGAATGGGTCCATCCTGGGCCCATCAGGGCGCGCAGAGTCCGGTACACGCCCGGACTCGGCTACGACGAATCGAGCAAGCGCGATTCGCGGGCGGGGCAACCTTCCCCGCATATCCAATGTGCCGCTGTCGCAAGCACTGCAGCGTGCGCGACGACTCGCGCGGCCCGGCACGCAGGTCATCCTGCTCAGCGACGGTTTCGACTGCGACGAGGCTGCCGAACCCGCGTTGACGATGCTCGCCGAGCACTGCGATGTCGCTGCCGTCATCCTGAGCGATCCGCTCGAACACGTCGCGCCGCCGCCGGCGCGTTACGCCCTGCAGGGCGAGAGCGGACCCGTGCTGCTCGACTTCGCCGCGCAGCCCACGCGTGCGCGCTGGCCGCAGTGGTTCGCGGAGCGGCGCGCGGACTTTCTCGCCATGCTCAAGCGCCGCGCGCTGAATTCCATCGTGCTCGACACGTCGGCCGAACCGGAAGCCGCGCTGCGCGGCCTGCTCGGTCTCGATGCGCGCAAGAAGAAGGCGGGCTGAAATGCTGCAAGCCGCCGCCACGCAAGGCCCCGAGCTGCGCGACATCCACCTGCCCGCGCCGCCGTCGTGGTGGCCGCCCGCGCCGGGCTGGTGGCTGCTGGCGATGCTGGCGCTCGCGCTGTTTATATTTCTCTTTTTATACTTTTACAAGAAGGCGCAACTGCGCCGCAGGCGCCGCGCGGTGCTGGCCGAGTTCGAACGCACGCTGGCCGTGACCGGCTCGGATGCGCCTGCGCTCGCCGCGGCGCTGTCGGCTTTCCTGCGCCGCTTGGCGATGCGCGGCACGCCGTCGGCGGCGGCGCTTGCGGGCGAGGCATGGCTGGCCCATCTCGATGCGTGTTGCGGCGGCGAGGAGTTCGCGAAAGGCATCGGCCGTGCGTTGATCGAAGCGCCGTATCGCGCGCAGGCCGAATTCGACGCGCCGGCGCTGATCGCGCTCGCACGCCGCGCCGTACGCAAGTTCGCCGATGGCGGAGCCGCGCATGTTTGAGTTCGCCTGGCCCTGGCTGTTCGTGCTGCTGCCGCTGCCGTGGTTCGCCGCGCGCGTGCTGAAGCCGGCAATGGCCGATGCGGGTGCCGCACTGCGTCTGCCGATCGCGCTTGCGGGTTTCGATCTCGCCGGTGGCGCAGCTCCGGTCGCGCGCTGGAAGCGTGCCCTGGCGCTGCTCGCCTGGGCGCTGCTCGTCGCCGCGGCGGCGCGGCCGCAGTGGATCGGCGAGCCGATCGACCTTGCGCGCAGCGGCCGCGACCTGATGCTGCTCGTCGACGCCTCGGGCAGCATGGACACGCCCGACATGCGCATCGGCGGCCAGGAAGTCACGCGCTACGGCGCGGTCAAGGCGATCGCGGGCGACTTCGTCAAGCGCCGCGTCGGCGACCGTCTCGGCTTGATCGTGTTCGGCAGCCAGGCCTATCTGCTCACGCCGCTGACCTTCGACCGCGACACGGTCGGCAAGCAGCTCGCCGAATCCGCGGTCGGCCTGCCCGGGCGCGAGACCGCGATCGGCGACGCGGTCGGGCTCGCGGTCAAGCGCCTGCGCGAGCGGCCCGAGGACCAGCGCGTGGCGATCCTGCTCACCGACGGCGTCAACGACGCGGGCGAGCTCGATCCGGCCAAGGCGATCGACCTCGCGATGACGGAAAAAGTGAAGATATACACGATCGGCATCGGCGCCGAGGCGATGCGCGTCAACGACGGTTTCTTCGGCAGCCGCGTGGTCAATCCCTCGGCCGAGATCGACGAGAAGATGCTCGCCGAAATGGCGCAGAAAACCGGCGGGCGCTATTTCCGCGCGCGCGACACCGCCGAGTTGGCGCAGATCTACCGCGACATCGACCAGCTCGAACCGGGCGTCGACAAAGGACAGCAGTTCCGCCCGATCGACGAATTGTTCCATTGGCCGCTGGCGGCGGCGCTGTTGCTCGCATTGCTTGGCGCGTTCGCGCCGCTTTTCCCTTCTCCCGTCGGGAGAAGCCGCGAAATCTCCGCGCCGGATGATGGTTCGGCTATCGGTCGGACATTTCCACTGACCGAACCCTCACCCCACGCCCTCTCCCGCCGGGAGAGGGGCTAGTGCACTTACCGGGCATGAGTGAATTTATCCACAATTTGCATTTTATACGGCCGTGGTGGCTGTTGCTGCTGCTCGCGCTGCCGCTGCTCTGGCGCGCGCTGAAGTCGGCCGGTACCGACGCGCAGGCATGGCGTGGCGCGGTCGATGCGCATCTGCTCGAACACCTGCTCGTGCGCAACGCGGACGCGACGCCGGCACGCAGTCCGATCTGGCTGGCCGTCGCGGCGCTCGTCGTCGCGAGCCTCGCGCTGGCCGGCCCGGCCTGGGAGCGCCTGCCGCAGCCGTTGTACAAGAACCAGGCCGCACGCGTGATCGCGCTGGAACTGTCGGCCACGATGGCGGCGCAGGACGTGAAGCCGAGCCGGTACGAGCGCGCGCGCTACAAGATCGCCGACATCCTCAAGCGCTCGGGCGACGCCCAAGTCGCGCTGATCGCCTACGCCGGCGACGCCTTCGTCGTCGCGCCGCTGACCGACGATGCGAACACGGTCGCCAGCCTGGTCGATTCGCTCGACCCTTCGGTGATGCCCAGCGGCGGCAACGACACCGGCCGCGCGATCGATCTCGGCGTGAAGCTGATCCATCAGGCCGGCGTGCGCGCCGGCGAGATCGTGCTGCTCGCCGACGGCGCGAGTGGCGATGCCGATGCCGCGGCCGCGCGTGCGCGCGGCGCCGGCGTGCATGTGTCCGTGCTCGGCATCGGCAGCGCGCAGGGTGCGCCGATCGCATTGGGCGACGGCGGATTCCTCAAGGACAAGACCGGCAACATCGTGCTGCCGAAACTCGACGGCGCCGCGCTCGCCAGTCTCGCCAGCGTGGGCGGCGGGCGCTATGCGGAATACCGCAGCGACGCGGGCGATCTCGATGCCGTGCTCGGCACGCTCGCGCAGGCCGGCGAAGCGGCGAAGGATGCGGCCGGCGTCGAGGTGAAGAGCGAGCGCTTTCTCGACCGCGGTCCCTGGCTGCTGCTCGCGCTGCTGCCGCTGGCCGCGCTCGGCTTCCGCCGCGGCTGGCTGATGCTGCTGCCATTGGCCTTGCTTGCGCAGGCGGATCGCGCCGAGGCCAGCATGTGGACCGACCTCTGGCAGCGCGCCGATCAGCAGGCGCAGGCGCAGCTCGACGCGGGCAAGCCGAAAGAGGCGCAGGCGCTGGCGAAAAATCCCGAGCTGCGCGGCACGGCGGCGTATCGCGCCGGCGACTACGCCGCGGCGACGACGGACTTCGCGGCGGCGGACGCGCGCAAGAACAGCGACGGCGCGGGCGGTGCCGATGCGCAGTACAACCGCGGCAATGCGCTCGCGAAACAAGGCAAGTATCCCGAGGCGATCGCGGCCTACGACGAAGCGCTCAGGCGCGCGCCGGACATGGACGACGCCAGGGCGAACCGGAAGACGGTCGAGGATTTCCTCAAGCAACAGCAACAGCAGAAACAGGATCAGCAACAGAAGAATTCGCAGGATCATCAGGGCAACAAACAGCAACAGCCCGGCAACGACCAGGCGCAGGACTCGAAGGATTCGCAGGACGGCAAGGGCGATCAGCAAGGCGACGACAACGGCGGGAAGAAAGACTCGAAGGATCAGGGCAAGGACGACAAGGGCGGCAGCGATCAGGACGGCAAGCAAAAGGATTCGCAGCAGCAGGACAAGTCGGCGAACGGACGCGACAAGCCAGGCGAGGAAAAGAACGCCGCGCAACAACCGCAGCAGGGCAGCGAAGCCGGCCGCGAGTCGCAGGAAAAATTCCAGCAGAGCATCGACAAGGCGCTGGACAAGAAGGCCGACGACGGCAACAACCCGCAACCC
>JAFEFQ010000093.1 GCA_018240505.1 Pseudomonadota bacterium | reverse complement strand
GAGTACGACACCGCGTTCTTCGACAAGCGCTCGAAGTTCGTCCACTACCACGCGCAGATCGCGATCCTCAACAACCTCGAGTTCGACCACGCCGACATCTTCCCCGACGTGGCCGCGATCCAGCGCCAGTTCCACCATCTCGTGCGCACGGTGCCGGGCAACGGCCGCCTGATCGTCAATGCCGAGGACCGGCATCTGGCCGAAGTGCTCGCGATGGGCGCGTGGTCGCCGGTGACGACGTTCGGCCTCGACGCGGGCGACTGGCGCGCACGCCTCGTGCCCCATTCTGGCGCGGCCGGAGGCGGCCGCCCCACCGCCGACGGCAGCGAGTTCGCCGTGCTGCGCGACGGCAGGGAACTCGGCATCGTGCGCTGGAACCTGATCGGGCGGCACAACGTGGCCAATGCGCTCGCCGCGCTGGCCGCGGCCGACGCGGCAGGCGTCGACATCGGCACGGCGATCGCGGCGCTCGCGGATTTCCGCAGCGCGAAGCGGCGCATGGAACTGGTCGGCGAGGCCAATGGCATAAAGGTGTACGACGACTTCGCCCACCACCCGACGGCGATCGCGACCACGCTCGCCGGCCTGCGCGCGAAGGTCGGCACGGCGCGCATCCTCGTCGGCATGGAGCCGCGCTCGAACTCGATGCGCCTCGGCGCGCACGCCGACGAGCTTGCGCCGAGCCTCGCCGACGCCGATGCGGTCGTGTTCCTGCAGCGCGCGGAGCTGGCGTGGGACGCCGCGAAGGTCACCGGCGCATTGAACGGCCGCGGGCGCACCGCGGCGACGGTCGACGCGCTGGTCGCCGCGCTGCGCGACGCGGCCAGACCCGGCGACCACGTGGTCTTCATGTCGAACGGCGGCTTCGAGAACGCGCCGCGCCGCTTCGTCGCCGCGCTTGCCGTACACGGATGAATTCCCGTTCGTACTGGGCGTAGCCGCGCAACGGCGAAGCCGAAGCATCCAGACGAAGCTTCGACTCCGCGCCCGCGGTGCTACGCTCGGCCCGAACGGTTCCTCATATCGGCGACCATGGATATCCCGCTGTTTCCGCTCCACACCGTGCTGTTTCCGGGCGGCGAAATCGCTTTGCGCATCTTCGAGCCGCGCTATCTAGACATGGTGCGCGACTGCGCGCGCGGCGACTCGCCGTTCGGCGTGTGCCTGATCCTCGACGGCAACGAGGTCGGCGAACCGGCGACCCCCGCCGCGGTCGGCACGCTCGCGCGCATCGTCGATTTCTCGACCACGCCGGATGGCCTGCTCGGCATCCGCGCGCTGGGCACGCAACGCTTCCGCCTCGCGCGCTCGCGCGTGCGCGACAACGGCGCGGCGCACGGCGAGGTCGAACCCTGGCCCGACGAGGCGCGCGTGGCGATGCCGGTCGAGTTCCAGTTGCTCGCCACGATCCTCGAGCGCCTGCTGGAAAAAACCGGCGGCACGCACGCGAAGGCCGCGCGCGAAAATTTCGACGACGCCGGCTGGGTCGGCTTCCGTCTCGCCGAACTGCTGCCGCTCGACAACCGCGAGCGCCAGCTGCTGCTGCAGATGACCGCGCCGCTCGAAAGGCTGGCGCAATTGATGCACACTCTGCCGCGGTTCCAATCCGGTTGAAAACGACAAGAGACAGGCGCATGAGCACGCTCAAAGGCAAGACGTTGTTCATCACCGGCGCGTCGCGCGGCATCGGCCTCGCGATCGCGCTGCGCGCCGCGCGCGACGGCGCCAACGTGGTCATCGCGGCGAAGTCGGACGTGCCGAATCCGAAGCTGCCGGGCACGATCCACAGCGCCGCCGCCGCAGTCGAGGCGGCCGGCGGCAAGGGCCTGGCAATCCGCTGCGACATCCGCGAGGAAGCCGAAGTGAAGGCTGCCGTGGAAACCACGGTCGCGCGCTTCGGCGGCATCGACGTGCTGGTCAACAACGCCAGCGCGATCTGGCTGCGCGGCGCGCTCGACACGCCGATGAAGCGCTTCGACCTGATGACGCAGGTGAATTCGCGCGGCACGTTCCTGTGCGCGCAGGTCTGCCTGCCGCATCTGCTGAAAGCCGCGAATCCGCATATCCTCACGCTGGCGCCGCCGCCCTCGCTGGCGCCGAAATGGTGGGCGCCGCACACGGGCTACACGTTGGCGAAGATGGGCATGAGCTTCGTCACGCTCGGCCTCGCCGCCGAGTTCGCCGACAAGGGCGTCGCGATCAACGCGCTGTGGCCGCGCACGCTGATCGCGACCGACGCGCTCAACATGATTCCCGGCGTCGATGCCGGCAACGGGCGCAAACCGGCGATCATGGCCGATGCCGCGCATGCGATCCTGACCCGCCCCGCGCGCGAGGCGACCGGCCGGTTCTTCATCGACGACGAAGTGCTGCGCGCGGCCGGCGTTTCCGATTTCTCGGGCTACGCGGTCGATCCGTCGAAACCGTTGCTGCCCGACCTGTTTCTCGATTGACCGCTTCCCTTCTCCCACCGGGAGAATGTGCCCGAAGGGCGGATGCGGGAAGGACTTCGTCAATTGGCAATGCACTGCGAATCTGCAATGCTCCTCCCTCATCCGGCGCTGCCGCGCCACCTTCTCCCGCCGGGAGAAGGGAAAGCAATGGCACCTGCTCCATGAAATACCTGCACACGATGATCCGCGTCCGCGATCTGGACGCATCGCTGAAGTTCTTCCGCGACGGCCTCGGCCTCGTCGAAACGCGGCGCAAAGAAAACGACAAGGGCCGTTTCACCCTGGTCTTTCTCGCCGCGCGGGAATCGCCCGACGCCGAGATCGAACTGACGTACAACTGGCCCGACGCCGACGGCAAGACCGAGGACTACGGCAGCGCGCGCAACTTCGGCCACCTCGCCTTCCGCGTCGCCGACATCTACGCCACCTGCGCGCACCTGCAGGCGATGGGCGTGACGATCAACCGCCCGCCGCGCGACGGCCACATGGCCTTCGTGCGTTCGCCCGACTCGATCAGCATCGAGCTGCTGCAGGACGGCCATCTGCCGCCGCAGGAACCGTGGGCGTCGATGCCGAATACGGGGACGTGGTGAGATGGGCGATTGCGTGTTCTGCAGAATCCTCGCGCGCCAGCTCCCGGCGAGCTTCGTCGCCGAGGACGAAACGACCGCGGCCTTCATGGACCTGCGCCAGCCGGTGCCGGGACATGTGCTCGTCGTGCCGCGGCGGCACGCGCCGACGATTTACGAACTGACGCCCGACGAAGGCGCCGCGGTGATGAATCTCGCGATTCGCGTCGCGCGAAGTTTGCGTAAGGTTTTCTCGCCGGCGGGGTTGAGTCTGACGCAATCCAACGGCGCAATCGCGGGACAAGAGGTCGATCATTTTCATCTGCACCTGCAGCCGCGCAAATCCGGCGACGGCATCTTGCGGGTGTATCCGCACAGCGCGCCCGCACCGACGGCGCGCGCGCAACTCGACGAACTGGCCGCGCAGTTGCGGCCGCACATCTGAAGGCACCCATGGGCGACACCACCACAACCGATCTGCTCGCCGCAGGCAAACGCTATTACGTTCCGGTCTACAAGCCGCGCGAGACGATTCTCGAGCGCGGCGCAGGTTCGCGCGTCTGGGACCGCGACGGCAAGGAGTATGTCGATTTCGGCGCCGGCATCGCCGTGTGCGGGCTCGGCCATTGCGATCCCGACCTCGTCGCTGCGCTGACCGGGCAGGCCGGCAAGCTCTGGCATACGAGCAACGTGTTCTATTCCGAACCGCCGTTGCGCCTCGCCGAGGAACTCGTCAATGCCTCGCGCTTCGCCGCGCGCGTGTTCCTGTGCAACTCGGGCGCCGAGGCGAACGAAGCGGCGATCAAGCTCGCGCGCAAATGGGCGGCGGCGCAGGGCCGACCGCCGCAGAAGCGCGTCATCGTCACGTTCCGCGGCAGCTTCCACGGCCGCACGCTGGCCGCGGTGACCGCGACCGCGCAGCCGAAATATCAGGAAGGCTACGAGCCGCTGCCGGGCGGTTTCCGCTACGTCGACTTCAACGATCTCGCGCAGGTCGAAGCCGAATTCGCGCAAGGCGATGTCGCCGCGGTGCTGGTCGAGCCGATCCAGGGCGAGGGCGGCGTGATGCCGGCCGCAGCGGGGTTCCTGCGCGGCCTGCGCACGCTCTGCGACCGGCATGATGCGTTGCTGCTGCTCGACGAGATCCAGTGCGGCATGGGCCGGACCGGGGCGCTGTTCGCGCACTGGCGCGACGGCATCCAGCCCGACGTCGTGACGCTGGCGAAGGCGCTCGGCGGCGGCTTCCCGATCGGCGCGATGCTGGCCGGACCGAAGGTCGCCGAGGTGATGCAGTTCGGCGCGCACGGCACCACGTTCGGCGGCAATCCGCTCGCCGCCGCGGTCGCGCGCGTCGCCTTGCGCAAGCTGGCTTCGGCGGAAATCGCGGCGAACGTCGAGCGCCAGTCGGCCGCGCTGAGCGCGGGTCTGGAATCGATCAATGCCGGGTTGAACGTGTTCGACGGCGTGCGCGGCCGCGGCCTCATGCTCGGCGCGGTGCTTGCGGACGCGCACAAGGGCAAGGCTGGCGCGATTCTCGACCATGCCGCGCGGCAGGGCCTGCTGCTGCTGCAGGCCGGGCCCGACGTGCTGCGCTTCGTGCCGGCGCTCAATATCACTGATCGCGACGTGGCGGAAGGTTTGACCCGACTCGCGCTAGCGCTGCGGGCATTCCTTGGTGCGTAGGGGCGCGATTCATCGCGCCCGCAGAAGAGCGGGTTCGATGAATCGAACCCCTACGATCACCCGCGTCGCTTGAGCCGGATCACCGCCGAGACATCCTCGTCGCCGTGGCCTTGCGCCATCAGCTCGGCGAAGTCGCTCCGCGATTTGTCGAGCACGTCGTGGACAACGCCGGCCGCGGCCGCCAAGTCATGCGCGATGCCGAGGTCCTTGTGCATCAGCGCGAGCTTGAAGCCGACGTTGAATTCATTGCGCATCGCCGATGCGCCGCGCTTGTCGAGATACCAGGACTGCGCCGCGCCGCCCGACAGCGTCGGCAGCAGCACGGCCGGATCGAGCCCGAGCGCTTCGGCCAGCGCGAGGCCTTCGCCGATGCCCTGCATGATGCCCGCGATCACGGTCTGGTTGACCGCCTTCGTGTTCTGTCCCGCGCCGATGCCGCCGAGGTGCGCGATGCGCCCGGCGTAGGCTTCGAGCGCGGGGCGCACGCGCGCGAGCGCGTCGGCATCGCCGCCGACCATGATCGACAACTTGCCGTTTTTCGCGCCCTCGACGCCGCCCGACACGGGCGCGTCGAGGAAATCGCCGCCCGCCGCGCGCATGATCTTCTGCGCCTCGATCGCGGTCTTCGACGACGCGGTCGAGTGATCGACGACGATCGTTCCCGGCTGCGCGGCGCCTGCGATCGCGCGCGTCACCTCGAGCACGTCGGCGTCGGCCGACACGCACAGCGCGATCACGTTGCAATGCTGCGCCAGTTCACCCGGATCGGCCGCGCCGAGCACGCCGAATTCCCGCGCGAACGCCAGCGTCTTCGCCGCGCTGCGATTGGCGACGCCGGCGAGCAGGCCGACGCGCTTCAAGTGTCCGGCCATCGCCCAGCCCATGGCGCCGAGGCCGATAAAACCCGCTTTCAGTTCGCTCACTACACGCTCCAAATTTTTCGGTCGTCATTTCCGCAAACGCGGGAATAACGACATTCAGGGACCGTCACTTTCTGCAAGATACGTGTAACCCGTAAGGCCGGCTTCGAGCGCATCATTCAATCGCCTGGCCTCATCGCCAGCGATGCCGGCTTGCGCAATCTTGTGCGCATACTCGGCACGCAGCGCGTTCAAGTCGTAGCCCACATAATCGAGCATCAGGTCGGTGGTATCGCCGCGGCGCAGATGCGAGAACTCGTAATTGCCGTCGGACGTGAGGCGCACGTTGACCGCGTCGGTGTCGCCGAACAGGTTGTGGATGTCGCCGAGCGCTTCCTGGTACGCGCCGACGAGGAAGATGCCGAGGCGATAGGTTTCGCCTTCCGCCGGCGCGTGTACGGGCAAACTGACGTCGACGCCGTCGGCGTCGACGTAGTCGTCGATGCGGCCGTCGGAGTCGCAAGTCAGGTCGGCGATCACGGCGCGGCGGTCGGGCGCACGGTCGAGGCCGGCGATCGGCACGATCGGGAAGATCTGGTCGATCGCCCACGA
>JAFEFQ010000092.1 GCA_018240505.1 Pseudomonadota bacterium | reverse complement strand
ACCCCGGTGCTGCAGATGTCGGTGACGGCCAGCGCCAGCAACTGGTCGCGCAGGCGGAATTCCACGAATACCGTCGGGCTCCACGGCGCGGCCAGGAAGTGGGTGAAATCCTCGCCGCTGGCTTCGTCCATGCCCCCGCCCGGGTGGCGTGCGCGCAGATAGCGCGAGTACAGGTCGTGGCGCTCGTCGGTCAGCGATGGCGGGTGTTCGCTCACTGCCAGGTCGGCGTTGCGGCGCAGGCAGCGCTGCTGGCTGCGGTTCGGCACGAACGCGGCGACATCGATGCGGCAGGGTTCGCAGGCGTGGCAGCGCGGACAATGCGGGTGGTATACGTGGCCGCCGGCGCGGCGGAAGCCGCGTCCCAATGCCAGCGCATACAGCCGGTCCAGTCCGGGGGCGGACGGGTCCAGCACCAGGTTCTGCGCGGTGCGCGCGTGGAAGTAGCCGCAGGCGTGCGGCAGGGTCTGGAACAGACGGACGCGTTCGGAACGCAAAGCCACGTTTGCAATACCTTTGTTCTCTCGCGGCGATCGGTACGCTTGCGAAGGGTTGTTGAACCAGTTTCTTGCGGCGCGGCCCGAAATCAAAAGAAATCGAGCATCTTCAGCACTAGCAAGAGGAATGCCGCCGCGACCGCCGCCATCACCGCCATCCGCACGCGTGTGGCGGCGCGGCGGTGGCGCCGCGGGTCCGGCAGCGACGGATGGCGCTCCGCCGCCAGTGCGTCCACGTAGCGGGTCGCCGGTTCGATGCCGATTTCGCGCAACAACTGCCGCGCGCGGGTCTGGTCCGCGGCATGCGTGATCCACACCTTCGGCCAGTCTTCGCTGTCGTTGGTCTGGCTGTAGGAAAAGCGCGAATAGCTCGGTCGCGCATACGCGCGCTTGTTGGTCACGCTGGTGGCGATGCCGTGTTCGGACATCAGCGCCACCACGCGCTCGATGTTCTGGTGCCGCGGCGAGGTGTAGATCTGGCGCATGGGAACATTTTACGACGAACGCCGGATACGGGCGGTGCAAGGATGCACCGCACGCGGATCGGGCATGGCTTCGTGCCCGGTTCTAGACGCGCCGCAACCGGATCAATCCTTCCTGCGCAGTGGAGGCAACCAGCACGCCATCGCGATTGAACAACTGTCCGCGCACCAGGCCGCGCGCACCCTGCGCGGTGGGCGAATCGCAGGCATACAGCAACCAGTCGTCGACGCGGAACGGGCGGTGGAACCACAACGCGTGGTCGAGGCTGGCCATGTGCAGGTCGGGGGTGAGATAGGAAACGCCGTGCGGCAACAGCGCGGTGCCGATGAAATGGAAATCCGATGCGTACGCGAGCAGGGCGCGTTGCAGTTCGTCGCCGTCGTCGATGCGGTCGACCAGCCGGAACCAGATGTGCTGCCATGCCGGGCGCTTGGCCGGATGCAGTTCGTCGCGCGGCCAGACGTAGCGGAATTCGAACGGACCGTCCAGGCCCAGCCAGCGCTGCATCTTCACCGGCAGTTTGGCCAGTTCCTCCGCGGGCAGCGGCTGCGCGGGCGCGAGGTCTTCCGGTTTCGGCACATCGGGCATGGTGGACTGGTGTTCCATGCCGGGCTCGTCGATCTGGAACGACACCGCGCAATTCAATATCGTCTGGCCGTGCTGGATCGCCACCACTCGCCGCGAGGAAAAACTGGAACCGTCGCGCGTGCGCTCCACCGAATACACGATCGGCGATTCGATGTTGCCAGCGCGCAGGAAATAGGCGTGCAGCGAATGCGCCGCGCGGGTCCCGTCGACGGTCCGTTGCGCGGCTGACAATGCCTGTCCCAGCACCTGTCCGCCGAACACGTACTTGGTGCCGATGTCGCGGCTGGCGCCGCGGAACAGGTTGTCTTCCAGCCGTTCCAGTTGCAGCAGTTCGACCAGTTCGGCGACGCGGGGATTGGTCATCGACAACTTTGGTGGCGAAAGACGCGCAAGTATAGCTTCCGGATTCCCGTCATCGTCATTCCGGGACCGCCGAAGGCGGAACCCGGAATCCGCCTTCAATGGGGAGAAAAGAGCAGATTGCAAAGTCCGTCCATGGACTGTGTCCTGCGGGCCAACCTTCGGTTGTTCACTACGTTCCAGACGAATTTGTCCGGATCGCCGCTGCACGCCATCCGGAATGACGGTTGTTGATTCCGTTCATTGCCGTGGAATGAAACGCGCAAACCCGCAACCCGCCAGCACTTCATCCCAGGGAAACATCGGCCCCGGATCGCGCTTGCGGAACACCTCGCGCGAGGGATCGTCGCTGGCCGGAACCTTGCCGGTGTCGAGATCCTCGTGGCCCGCGATCCATTTCAGGTTGGCGCACCCCGTGCGCAGGCGGCGCAGCAGGGCGAGCAGGGCGTCGATTTGCGTGCGTGGGTAGGGTTCGGTCATCACCTGCCTGCGCGTGTCGAACCAGTCCGGGTAGCGCCCCGTGTTCACCAGCTCGATGCCGATCGAGCGTTCGTTCCAGCCGCGGGTGTGGTGCGCGATGCGCGTTTCCTCGACGAAACGATGCAGGCTCCCGTCGCGATCGACATACCAGTGTCCGCTGTTGCCGCTGCCGTCGTCGTGCAGCACGCGTTCGCCGTAGCCGCGCGCGGTGGCGAGATCCGGCAGTTCGGTGCAGTGGATCACGACCAGGTCGATGTCGGGCGCCTTGCGCTGCCGCAGCCGCTCGACATAGGGCAGCGGCCAGTCGTGGAAGCCGTCGTCTTGCATGCGGGGAGTGTCGCATGAAGCTTGTTACCATGGTCGGACCCATCGGGAACTCAGCACATGCCGAGCACGGTCATCCTCTCCCACGGTTCCGACAGCGGCCCGGACGCGACCAAGGTCGGCGCGCTGGCGAAAGTCGCCGAGGAACTCGGCTGGGATTCCATGCGCCCGGATTTTCGCGAAGCCGACAAGCTCGGCCATGCCGGCTCGGTGCAACCGCGCGTGGACAGGCTGGTCGCCGTCGCGCGTGCCGCCGCGCAGCCGCTGGTGCTTGCCGGTTCCAGCATGGGGGCATTCGTTTCCGGGCTGGCGTCGTTGCACGTTCCGTGCGCCGGGATTTTCCTGATCGCGCTGCCGATGGCGATTCCGCGCTGGTCGCAGCGTTTCGACATGGCCGCCGGAGTGCCCGCGATGATCGTGCACGGATTCAACGACGAGCTTTGCCCGGTGATGCAAGCGGCCGTGTTCGCCAATGCGCGCCGCATTCCCATCCTGTTGTTGCCGGACGACCATCGGTTGTCCGCGCACGTGGCGATGGTCGCGGACCAGTTCCGCGGGTTCCTGCAATCGTTGCCGCGATGAGCGTGCGCGGGTGACCGCTTTTTTCGCCACCTGCCCGAAGGGCATGGAATACCTGCTGCGCGACGAACTGGACGCGCTCGGCGCGCAGGCGCACGAGACGCTGGCGGGCGTGCGTTTCGAGGGCACGCTCGAGCACGCCTATCTCGCATGCCTGCATTCGCGGCTCGCCAGCCGCGTGCTGCTGCCGCTGGCGGCATTCGACGCGCCCGACAACGATGCGTTGTACGAAGGCGCGCGTGCCATCGACTGGTCGCGGCACTTCGCGCCGGATGCGAGCCTCGCGATCGACGCGGTGGTGTCGCAAAGCGCGATCCACCACAGCCGCTACGCGATGTTGCGGGTCAAGGACGCGATCGTCGACCAATGCCGTGAGCAATCCGGCACGCGCCCCGACATCGCGATCGAGCGTCCGGCGATCCGCCTGAACCTGCGCGTGCACCGCGATCGCGCCACGCTTTCGCTGGATCTTTCCGGCGAACCGCTGCACCGCCGCGGCTGGCGGCGCGACCAGGGCGAGGCGCCGCTGAAGGAGAACCTCGCGGCGGCGATGCTGCTGCGCGCGCGCTGGCCGGAAATCCACGCGAATGGCGGCGCGCTGCTGGATCCGATGTGCGGTTCCGGCACGCTGCTGATCGAAGGCGCGCTGATGGCGGCCGATGTCGCGGCCGGATTGCGGCGCACGCATTTCGGTTTTTTCGCCTGGCGCGGCCACGATGCGGCGCTGTGGCAGCGCCTGCACGACGATGCGCAAGCGCGTGCGCAGGAAGGCCTGCGCGCCTTGCGGCCGTGTTTTTTCGGTGCCGATCATGCGCCGCTGATGATCGAAATCGCCAAGCGCAACGCGCAGGATGCGGGCGTGTCGGGTTTCCTCCAGCTGCACAAGCGCGACGTCGCGCACATGCAACGGCCGGAAGGTTGCACGACCGGCCTGGTGATCACCAATCCGCCTTACGGCGAGCGCATGGGCGAGCGCGGCGAATTGCCGGCGCTGTACCGGACGTTCGGCCAGCGCCTGCGCGAGGATTTCGCTGGTTGGCGCGCTGCGGTACTCGTGGCGGCGGCGGAGCCCGGCGAGCCGGATCCGGCGCACGCGCTGGGCCTGCGCATCGACAAGCGCTACGCGCTCTACAACGGCGCGATCGCCTGTCATTTGCTGGTGTCCGGCATCGACGATGGCGAACGCCCCGCGCGCGAGCGCAAGCCGCTGTCCGCGGGCGGCGAGATGGTGCGCAACCGCATGCAGAAGAATCTGCGGAACTTGCGCAAGTATCTCGCCCGCGAAAGCGTGGATTGCTTCCGCGTCTACGATGCCGACCTGCCGGAGTACGCCGCCGCGATCGACGTGTATCGCGGCGTCCCGGAACGGGAAAACGAACCACCCCTTGCAAGCCGCGCGCGGCGGCCCCCGTCCGTTGACGAATCGCAAACGTGGTTGCACGTGCAGGAATACGCGGCGCCGGCCAGCGTGGATGCCGAAGCGGCGCGCGTGCGTCTGCGCGACCTCGTGCACGCCGCGGGCGAGGCGCTGGACGTGCCGCGCGCACGGATCGCGCTGAAGACCCGCCGTCGCGGCAAGGGCGGCTCGAAATACGGAAGGTTCGACGAGGCGCGCGGCGGGAAGCTGATCGTGCAGGAGGGCGGCCTGGAATTCGAGGTCGACCTGTTCTCGCACCTCGACAGCGGCCTGTTCCTGGACCATCGACTCGTGCGCGCGCGCCTGCGCGAGCTGGCCGGCGGCAAACGCTTCCTCAACCTGTTCGCCTACACCGGCAGCGCCAGCGTGTATGCCGCGGCGGGCGGCGCGGCGGAAACGGTCAGCGTCGACCTGTCGGCCACCTATCTGGAATGGGCTTCGCGCAACCTCGCGCGCAACGGTTTCGGCGGCAGCGCGCACCGGCTGGCGCAAGCGGACGCGCAGGAGTTCGTGCGCGCCGGCCGCGGCCGCTACGGGCTGATCTACGTCGATCCCCCGACGTTTTCCAATTCCAGCCGCGCGACGGATTTCGACGTCCAGCGCGACCACGTCGCGCTGCTGGAAGCGTGCGGCGAACGCCTCGACCGCGACGGCGCGATCGTGTTCTCCAACAACGCGCGCCGCTTCCGGCTGGATGAAGACGCGCTCGCGCCGGGCTTCGTCATCGAAGACATCGGCCGTGCGAGCATTCCGCCGGATTTCGCGCGCCGGCCGAACATCCACGGCTGCTGGCTGTTGCGGCCGAGACGCTGAACGCGTGGCGGGCCGGGTGCTCAGTGGGGATTCATGGCCAAGGCCCCACCATTTTCCCCGAAGCGACCCTGCTTCCGGAGGGCATCATGAACGCCAGCATCCTTCGCCGCGGTTTGTTCGTCGCCGGACTGCTTGCAGCGGGTTTGTTCGCCGCGCCCGCGGCGTTCGCGCGCACGCACGTCAGCATCGGCCTGGGTTTTTACGGGCCCGGCTACAGCATCGGCATCAACGATTGCGTCAACTGCTACGGCTACCGCCCGTACTACGCGCCCGGGTATTCCTACTACCCGCGCACGGCCTACTATTACCCGCCCCCGTATTATCCCGCCTATCCGCGGAGGTACTACGCACCGGTGTACTACGCCCCGGCGTACTACGCCCCGGCGCCGAGGTATTACCCTGCCTATCCGGTCTACGGGACCGTCTACAGCAATGAATACCCGGGTCGTGGCGGCTCCTACTATCATCAGTGACGACTGCGGGGCCGGATGGTCGGCGCTCCCGCAGTCCATCCGGCCCGGGTCTTCGGGCCCGCGGCAAGACAGCGAGGGACGACGCGCGCGATGAGCCAATCCCACTTCCGAGCACGCGGCGTGGATCTGGCCGCTGAAGCCAGTCCGGGCCTGACCTTCTTCCGGGAGTGGTTGCGCAATCCGTTCGCCATGGCCGCGGTGTCGCC
>JAFEFQ010000091.1 GCA_018240505.1 Pseudomonadota bacterium | reverse complement strand
CCTGCGGCAACGCCAGCGCGCCCTTCTGCACCGGCGCATCGAAGTACATGACCTTGATCACGCGCAGGTAATAGAACAAACCGACGATGGCGAAGACGATCGCGACGATCGCGAGCCACAACTGGCCTGCGTCGATCGCCGCCTTGAGCACCATGAGCTTGGCGAAAAAGCCGAGCAGCGGCGGAATGCCGGCGAGCGAGGCCATTACGAGCAGCATGACGAAGGCGTACCACGGGTTGCGCTGGTTGAGACCCTTGAAGTCGTCGATTTCCTCGGCTTCGAAGCCGGCGCGCGCGAGCAGCTGGATCGTGCCGAAAGCCGCCGTCGCCATGAGCGCGTAGACGATGGCATAGAACATTGCCGCCGCGTAACCGGAAGGCGTGCCGTTGGCAAGGCCGAGCAGGAGGAAGCCGACATGCGAGATCGTCGAATACGCGAGCATGCGCTTCAAGTTGGTCTGCGCGATCGCGACGACATTGCCGACCGCGAGCGACAGCACCGCGAGCACGGCGAGCATCTCGCCCCAATGCGGATGCAGGCCGCCGAGCGCGCCGTCGAGCAGGCGCCAGGCCATGCCGAATGCGGCGATCTTCGGCGCCGAACCGATGAAGGTGGTCACCGCGGTCGGCGAACCCTGGTAGACGTCGGGCAACCACATGTGGAACGGCGCGGCGCCGAACTTGAAGCCGATGCCGGCAACGAGGAAGACCAGGCCGAACGCGAGCAGGGTCTGGTGCGAGCTGCCCGCGGCGAACGAGGCCACCGCATGGATCTTCTGCAGGTCGAGCGTGCCGGTCGCGCCGTAGATCATCGACATGCCGTACAGCAGGATGCCGGACGCCAGCGCGCCGAGGACGAAGTATTTCATCGCCGCCTCGGACGACAGCGGCGAGTCGCGGTTCAGCGCGACCAGGGCGTACGAGGACAAGGTCAGCAATTCCAGGCCGACGTAGATCATGACCAGGCTGCCGGCGGAGACGAGCAGCATCATGCCCAGCGTCGCGAACAGCACGAGCTCGTGGAACTCGCCGACGAAAAGCTGGCGGTCCTTCAGGTACGTACGCGCATAGACGAATACCGCGAGCACGACCAGCAGGATGAAGACCTTGAGCAGCTTCGCCACCGCATCGTGCACGAACATGCCGGAGAAGCCGCGATCGACGGGCTCCGGATCGACGAGCACGAGCAACAGCGTCGCGACGACAACGGCGATCGACAGCCAATGCGTGACATTGCGCTGCGCCGGCTTGATGATCAGGTCGACCGCGAGCACGGCGCAGACCGCGAACAGCAGGAACGCTTCGGGCAGGATCAGGGAAAGATCGTGAAGGCTGAATGGCATTTTGTTATCCCGCTTTGACGATCAGCAACTGATCGACGAGGTGCTTGACCGAGGCGTCCATCAGATGCGTCAGCGGCTGCGGCCAGACGCCGACCAGCAGCGTCATCGCGGCGAACGCGCCGAGCACGAGCGCCTCGCGACCATTGATGTCCTTGAGCTTGGCGACGTGATCGTTGGTCACATCGCCCCAGATCACGCGCTTGACCAGCCACAGCGTGTAGGCCGCGCCGATGATCAGCGTGAACGCGGCGAGCGCGGCGATCCAGAAGTTCGCCTGGAAGCTGGCGAGTATGACCATGAATTCGCCGACGAATCCGCTCGTGCCCGGCAGGCCGCAGTTGGCCATCGAGAACAGCACCCAGAACGCGGCGAACCACGGCATCGTGTTCACGACGCCGCCGTAATCCTTGATCATGCGCGAGTGCATGCGGTCGTAGAGGACGCCGATGCACGAGAACATGGCGCCCGAGACGAAGCCGTGCGAGATCATCTGCACCATCGCGCCGGAAATGCCGAGCTGGGCCGCGTCCTTGTTGCCCGAAACGCGCACGAGGCCGAGCGCGATGAAAATACCGAGCGTGACGAAGGCCATGTGCGCGACCGACGAATACGCGACCAGCTTCTTCATGTCCTCCTGCACGAGGGCGACGTAGCCGATGTAGATGACCGCGATCAGCGACATCGCGATCACGAGCCAGGCGAATTGCTGGCTCGCATCCGGCGTGATCGGCAGCGAGAAGCGCAGGAAACCGTAGCCGCCGATCTTCAGCATGATCGCCGCCAGGATAACCGAGCCGCCGGTCGGCGCCTCGACGTGCGCGTCGGGCAGCCAGGTGTGCACCGGCCACATCGGCACCTTGACCGCGAACGCGATCAGGAAGGCGAAGAACAGCCACGATTGCGGCGTCATGCCGAGCTTGAGCGCCGCGAGCTGCGACAGTTCCCAACTGCCCGCCTGCATGTAGAGGTAGATCAACCCGACCAGCATGAAGATCGAGCCGAAGAACGTGTAGAGGAAGAACTTCAAGGTCGCGTAGACACGGCGCGGGCCGCCCCAGATGCCGATGATGATGAACATCGGAATCAGCATGCCCTCGAAAAACACGTAGAACAGCAGCGCATCGAGCGCGCAGAACACGCCGACCATCAGGCCTTCGAGCACGAGGAACGCGGCAACGTACTGGTTCACCTTGTCGTGCACCGAATCCCAGATGCCGACGATCACGAGCACGGTGACGAAGGTCGTCAGCACGATCAGCGCGATCGAGATGCCGTCCGCGCCGAGGTGGTAGTTGGAGTTGATCGCCGCGATCCAGCGATGCTGCTCGATGAACTGCATCGTGCCCGCGGCCGCGTCATAATTCGTCAACAACGGAATGCTGACGATGAACGTCGCGATGGCCACGGCCAGCGCCAGCCAGCGCGCTTCCTTCGCACGATGCGTGCCGAGCGCGAGCGCGGCGAAGCCGCCGGCGATCGGCAACCAGATCAGGATGCTCAACAACGATTGCATCATTCCAAAGTTCCCATCTTTCAGGTAGGGGCGCGATTCATCGCGCCCGCATTTGTCCGGTAACGCAGGGCGCGATGAATCGCGCCCCTACAAAAGCAAATCAACCGCGCACCACCCACCACAACCCGCCGAGCAGGAACACGAGTCCGAGGATCATCGCGAACGCATAGGTGTACAGGTAACCCGTCTGCAGCCAGCGCACGACGCCGGCCGTGCGCGCGACCGCGGCGGCCGAGCCGTCGATCAACACGTTGTCGATCACGCCGGTGTCGCCGCCCTTCCACAAGCCGCGACCGAACGCGATGCCGCCGCGCGCGAACACGGCCTGGTAGACCGGATCGAACCAGTATTTCTTGTCGAGCATGTTCCACAGCGGATAGAGCGCCTGCTTCGTCTTGTCGGCGATGGCCGGGTTGAACAAGTAGATGTAAGTCGCGAGTAGGAAACCGCTGAACGCGAGCCAGAACGGCGGCTGCATCAACCCATGCACTGCCATCGACAGCCAGCCCTGGAATTCATGTGCACCCTCGCCTTCCGCATGGGCAACATGGATCGAGCTGCCGAAATAGTCGCCGTACAGCATCGCGCCGACCGTCAGCGCGCCGATGACGATCGACGGCACGGCGAGCGCCATCAGCGGCCAGGTCACGACGGCCGGCGATTCGTGCGGCTCATGCTCGAGATGGCCGGGCTCGTGGTGGCCGTGGTCGTCGTGCCCATGCCCGTGGCCATGATCGACGGCGAAGCGCTCCTTGCCGTGGAAGGTCAGGTACAGCAGGCGGAAGCTGTAGAACGCGGTGACGAAGACGCCGAGCAGCACGCACCAATACGCGTAGGTCGCGCCCCAGCGATGCGACTCGCCGACCGCCTCGATGATCGCGTCCTTCGAGTAAAACCCGGCAAAGCCCGGCATGCCGGTCAGCGCGAGCGTGCCGATCCACGCGGTGATGAACGTGATCGGCATGTACTTGCGCAGGCCGCCCATGTAGCGCATGTCCTGCTCGTGGTGCATCGCGATGATGACCGAACCCGCGCCGAGGAACAGCAGCGCCTTGAAGAACGCGTGTGTCATCAGGTGGAACACCGCGGCCGAATACGCCGACACGCCGAGCGCGGCGGTCATGTAGCCGAGTTGCGACAGCGTCGAATACGCGACGACACGCTTGATGTCGTTCTGCACGATACCGATCAAGCCGGTGAAGAACGCGGTCGTCGCGCCGATCACGAGCACGAAGCTCAGCGCCGTCTCCGACAACTCGAACAGCGGCGACATGCGCGCGACCATGAAAATGCCCGCCGTGACCATGGTGGCGGCGTGAATCAAGGCGGAGATCGGCGTCGGACCTTCCATCGAGTCCGGCAGCCACACGTGCAGCGGCACCTGCGCCGACTTGCCCATCGCGCCGACAAACAGGCAGATGCAAATGACGGTGGCCGCCGACCACGGATCGCCGCCGAAAATCTCGAGCGTCTTGCCGCTCAGCGCTTCGGTGTGCGCGAACACGTATCCGTAGTCGAGCGAGTGGAAGAAATACAGCACGCCGGCGATGCCGAGCAGGAAGCCGAAGTCGCCGACGCGGTTGACGATGAACGCCTTCATGTTCGCGAACACTGCCGTCGGTCGCTTGAACCAGAAGCCGATCAGCAGGTAGGAAACGAGGCCGACCGCTTCCCAGCCGAAGAACAATTGCAAAAAATTGTTGCTCATGACGAGCATCAGCATCGAGAACGTGAACAGCGCGATGTAGCTGAAGAAGCGCTGGTAGCCGTCGTCCTCGGCCATGTAACCGATCGTGTAGACGTGCACCATCAGCGAAACGAAGGTGACGACGACCATCATCATCGCGGTCAACCGGTCGACGAGGAAGCCGATGTGCGCGTCGATGCCGCCGACCTGGAACCAGGTGTAGACGTTCTCGTTGTATGTCTGCGCCCCGCCCCAGACGAGCTGGTAGAGCACGTAGAACGACAGCGCGCAGGACAGCGCCACGCCGGCGATCGTCACCGTATGCGCGCCGATGCGACCAACCTGGTTGCGGAAGATGCCCGCGACGATCGCGCCGAGCAGCGGCGCAAGGGCGATGATCAGCAGAATGGTGGGGTTCAGTTGCATGCCGATCAGCCTTTCATCGAATCGATTTCGCCGACGTTGATCGTCGCGCGATTGCGGAACAAGGTGACGAGGATCGCCAGCCCGATCGCCGATTCGGCCGCCGCCACGGTCAGGATGAAGAACACGAACACCTGGCCGTCGACGTTGCCGAGGAAGCGCGAGAAGGCGACGAAGTTCGTGTTGACCGCGAGCAGCATCAGCTCGATCGACATCAGCAACACGATGACGTTCTTGCGGTTGATGAAGATGCCCGCCACGGAGATGCAGAACAGGATCGTTCCGAGCACGATGTAATGCGACAACGTGATCATGGCGTGCCTCCCTTGCCGGCGCTTTCCATCTTGACGATACGGATGCGCTCGCTGGCCTTGACCGCGACCTGCTTCGCCGGATTCTGCGACTTGACGCCGACGCGACGGCGCAGGGTCAGCGTGACTGCCGCGACGAGGGCCACGGTCAGGATCACGGCCGCGACTTCGAACGGCAGCAGGAACTGGGTGAACAAGGCGTTGCCGAGCCAGGCCGTGTTCGACGCACCCGCAGGATCGGCCGGCAGCGCCTGCGTCGACATCGACTTGACGCCGATCAGCATGAGCATTTCCACAAGCATGACCACGGCGACGACGATGCCGACCGGCAGATGCCGGACGAATCCTTCGCGCAGCGGCTCGACATCGATGTTGAGCATCATCACGACGAACAGGAACAGCACCATGACCGCGCCGACGTAGACGAGCACGAGCGCGATGCCGAGGAATTCCGCCTGCAGCAGGATCCACAACGCGGCGGCGGTGAAGAACGTCAGCACGAGGAACAACGCCGCGTGCACCGAGTTTTTCACGGTGATGACCATGAGCGCCGACAGGGTCAGCACCGTGGCGAACAGGTAGAACAGGATCAGTTCGAAACTCATGTGCGCCTCAACGATAGGCCGCGTCTTGCGCGCGCGCCGCTGCGATTTCCTTCTCGAAGCGGTCGCCGATCGCGAGCAGCTTGGGCTTGGTCACGATGTTCTCGCCGCGCTTTTCGAAGTGGTATTCGTGGATGTTGGTCTCGACGATCGAATCGACCGGGCAACTTTCCTCGCAGAAACCGCAGTAGATGCACTTGAACAGGTCGATGTCGTAGCGCGTCGTGCGGCGCGTGCCGTCGGCGCGTTGTTCGGAATCGATCGTGATCGCGAGCGCCGGGCACACCGCCTCGCACAGCTTGCAGGCGATGCAGCGCTCCTCGCCGTTCGGATAGCGGCGCAGCGCGTGCAGCCCGCGGAAGCGATTCGACTGCGGAATCTTCTCC
>JAFEFQ010000090.1 GCA_018240505.1 Pseudomonadota bacterium | reverse complement strand
GCGCGTGGTAGTGGACGAACTTCGAGCGCTTGTCGAAGAACGCGGTGTCGTACTCGTCGGCTTCGATGACAAAGTCCGCCGCCGCAGGCGGCTCCGACCTTCCTTCTCCCGCCGGGAGAAGGTGGCGCGCAGCGCCGGATGAGGGAAGAGCCTCGCGCTTATCCGATGCATCACCGGATTGCGATGCCTTTCCCTCATCCGCCCCTTCGGGGCACCTTCTCCCGGCGGGAGAAGGGAAGCCTCCGAGCCGCGCCGACACGCCGAAATTCTCCGGCACGCCGCCGACGAGAAAACCCGGCGCGCGGCCGCAGGCATCGAGAATCCAGGCGAGCATCGCCGTCGTCGTCGTCTTGCCGTGCGTGCCGGCGACGGCGAACACGCGGCGTTCGCGCAGCAGCGCGTCGCCGATCCACTGCGGGCCGGAGACATAGGGCAGGCGCGCGTTCAACATGTATTCGACTGCCGGATTGCCGCGCGACAAGGCGTTGCCGACGACGACGAGATCGGGTCGCTGCGCCGCATCTTCGCTGCCGAGATGCTCGGCGCGATAGCCCTGCTTCAAGGCGATGCCGAGCGCGGCGAGCTGGTCGCTCATCGGCGGATAGATGTTCGCATCCGAGCCTTCGACCTCGTGCCCGAGTTCGCGCGCGAGCGCGGCGACGCCGCCCATGAACGTGCCGGCGGTGCCGAGGATATGCAGCTTCACCGTGCTCAACCTCCCTGCGGGCCCACGATGAGGCTCAACAGCAGCGAGAGCAGCACGATCCAGCCGAAGATCAGCGCGATGCCGCCGGCGAAGCTCAAGTTCAAACTGTGGCGCAGCACGTTCGCGGTCGCGGCGAGCTGCCAGATGCCGAGGGCGAGGATCAGCGGGCTGAGCAGCATCTGCGTCGGCGTGACCTGCTCGGGCACGAGGCGGCCCGCCTCGAGCGGAATCTTGCCGAACGCGAGTGCGACCGGGATGTTGATCAGGGTGAAGATCAGATTGCAGCCGACGAGGCCGCTCGCCGCCTGAACGAAGCGGCTGCCGAGATCGCGCGCGCGCAGGACCAGGCGCAGCGCGGCGAGCAGGAGCAAGGTTTCGAATAGCGCCGACAGCAACGATTCGCCGAGCCCGATCGGCGCCGGGATCGTGCGCGCGACGGCCTGCACGACGATGCAGGCGACGGCCAGCACCGCCAGCAGTTGCGTCGAATACGGCAGGTCCTGCGGTCCGCGGCGCAGCAGCACGAGGTCGCGGAAGATTTCTACAACGGGGGGCATGGAAGCGGTTGCAGGCGAGGTTTACAAAGGGCTTGCGAGTGTATCAGTTGCATTGCATCGCTTGCTCTTGCTCGTCATTCCGGCTTGCACCGGCATGACGGAGTCTGCTGCTGTGGACTTGCGCGCAATCTTCATCGCCGGAACACAAGCTCGTGTGCGAAGCGCACGCTACTCAGCTTGCAGAGAAGCGGCGGACCATGCCGGAAAATGTAATTTCAACGGCGAATTCCGGACCTAAAGATTTAGCAAATGACCGGGAGGCCGCCTGTGGATATCAAGAAAATTTCAGGCGTCATCTTCACGGCGATTGTTGCGCCGGTGCTCGTCTATTGGATTACGGTAAAACCACCACCTCCGCCCCCTCCGCCGCTAGCACCAATGGGGCCGCTGGAGCGAGGTTGGAACTATGCGCACAATGATCTCGACGCAGGTAAATGGCTGCCGGCTGCGTCGGCGGAGGCTTGTTCCGATATGTGCTTCGTGCGGGCAGATTGCCGGGCCATGACGTACGTAATATCCAACCGAAGCTGCTGGCTGAAGTTTGCCACAACAAACAAAGAATCGAACCCCGACATGATCTCCGCGGAGCGCCAACCCTAAATCAGCTCTTATGAGCGGTCGTGGACCATCAGCGTGGCAACACCGCCAAAATCCGCTGAAACACTTCCTGTACTTCACCGACGCCGTCGACCGTCTTGAGCTTGCCGATCTGGCCGAAGTGATCGGCGACCGGCGCGGTCTGCGCGCGGTAGACCTCGAGGCGCTTGCGCACGACGGCGGGATCGTCGTCGGCGCGGTGCTCGGCGGCGAAGCGGATTTCGCAGCGCGCGAGGATGGCGCTGTCGGGCACGTCGAGCTTGATCGCGACATCGAGCGGCTGGCCGATACGGGCGAGCAGGTCTTCGAGTGCGGCGCACTGGGCGAGGTTGCGCGGATAGCCGTCGAGGATGAAACCGTTTTTCGCATCGGCCTGGGCGAGGCGCTCTTCGAGCATGCCGAGCACGATGTCGTCGGAGACGAGCTGGCCGGCTTCCATCACCGCCTTGGCCTTGAGGCCGAGCGGCGTGCCGGCCTTGACCGCGGCGCGCAGCAGGTCGCCGGTGGAGATATGCGGGATGTTCAGTTCGTTCTTGAGCAGGGTGGCCTGGGTGCCCTTGCCAGAGCCGTTCGGGCCGAAGAAAACGATGCGCATATCTGATCCAATGAGGACGCGGCGGTGGGTGCAATGCAAACTGCGACAGGCTAACCTAGCGGCAGTGCGGCAACGAGTCAACGACACCATGAAACTCTGCGTCCCGCGGAGTTTTCCCATTTCGGTTCCAGCGAGGATTGCATGAGCAAGAAGCCGGGCAAGTCGGGCAAGGGCGCGCTGTTCTACGCGCAGTCGGGCGGAGTGACCGCGGTGATCAACGCCAGCGCCTGCGGCGTGATCGAAACCTGCCGCAAACACGGCGTTCCGGTCTACGCCGGCCGCAACGGCATTCTCGGCGCGTTGCGCGAGGAACTGATCGACGTGGCCAGGGAAGATCGCCGCGCGATTGCGGCATTACGCCACACCCCCGGCGGTGCGTTCGGCTCGTGCCGGTTCAAGCTCAAGTCGATCGAGGCCGACCGGCCGCGCTACGAGCGCCTGATCGAGGTCTGCCGCGCGCACGACATCCGCTACTTCCTCTACAACGGCGGCAACGACTCGGCCGACACCTCGCTGAAGATTTCCATGCTCAGCGCCGAGCTCGGCTACGACCTCAAAGTCGTCGGCGTGCCGAAGACGGTCGACAACGACCTGCCGGTGACGGATTCGTGTCCCGGCTTCGGCTCGGTCGCGAAGTACACGGCGGTGTCGATCGCCGAGGCCAGCCTCGATGTCGAATCGATGAGCGAATCCTCGACCAAGGTGTTCGTCATGGAGGTGATGGGCCGCCACGCCGGCTGGATCGCGGCCGCGGCGGGCCTCGCCGCGCAGGGCAAGGACGCGCCGCCGCACGTGATCCTGTTCCCCGAAGTGCCGTTCGAGCAGGATAAATTCCTCGCGCGCGTAAAAGAGGTCGTCGCCAGGGTCGGCTATTGTTCGGTCATCGTCTCCGAAGGCGTGAAGACGCCCGACGGCCGCTTCCTCACCGATTCGGGCGTGGTCGATGCGTTCGGCCACACCCAGCTCGGCGGCGGCGCGGCGCCGATCATCGCCGGCCTGGTCAAGGACAGGCTCGGCTTCAAGATCCACTGGGCGGTGCCCGATTACCTGCAGCGCTCGGCGCGGCATCTGGCCTCGAAGTCCGACGTCGAGCAGGCCTACGCGGTCGGCAAGGCCGCGGTCGAGTACGCGCTCGCCGGCAAGAATGCGGTGATGCCGGTGATCAAGCGCGTGTCGTCGACGCCGTTCAAATGGAAGATCGAGGCCGCGCCGATCACGAAGATCGCCAACATCGAGAAGAAGCTGCCGGCGAACTACATCAGCAAGGACGGCTTCCACATCACCACGGCCGCGCGCAATTACTTCGAGCCGCTGATCCGCGGCGAAGCCGCGCCGCCGTACGATGCGAAGACCGGCCTGCCGAAGTACGTGCGCCTCAAGCGCGTGCCGCTGAAGAAGAAATTGCCGAAGTACGAGATCGCCGACAAGTGACGGTGGGATGCCGTCACCCGCTTTTTGTCGTCATTCCCGCTCGACCAGCCCTCCGGCTGTTAAAAGCCGCGGGAATGACGGCCTGAAAATATCCAGAACGACGAGTCCAATATTGCGATGTTGTCCATACCCGAAAGCGAGTTGATCGAGAGCTTCGTGCGCGCTTCGGGGCCGGGCGGGCAAAACGTCAACAAGGTCGCCTCGGCGGTGGAGTTGCGCTTCGACGTGAAGAACTCGCCGTCGCTGTCCGAGGCGCTGCGCGCGCGCGTGCTCGCGCGGCGCGACCGGCGCCTGACCGCCGACGGCGTGCTCGTGATCCAGGCCAACCGCTTCCGCGACCAGGCGAAGAATCGCGACGATGCGCGCGCACGCCTTGCCGAGATCCTGCAGGCCGCCGCGCACGTGCCGAAGAAACGCATCGCGACCAAGCCGACGCGTGCGTCGAAAGAGCGCCGCCTCGACGCGAAACGTCAGCGCAGCACGCACAAGCAGCAGCGATCCCGGCGCAACTGGAGCGAAGATTGAACGAAGGCGCGACCGGATCCGCTTTTCCGCGCGTACCGCCGCGGGCGCCGCAGTTCCCACCTTCGTTCCCCGGCTGGCTGTGTCGCGCGCTGCTGCGTCTGACCGGCTGGCGCATCGTCGGCGAGCTGCCGGACCTGCCCAAGCTCGTCATCATCGGTGCGCCGCATTCCTCGAACTGGGACGGCGTCTGGGCGCTCGCGTTCAAGGTCGCCTTGCGCCTGGACGTCCGTTTCATCATCAAGAACGAGTACACGAAGGGCGTGCTCGGCCCGCTCGTGCGCGGCCTTGGCGGCATCGGCATCGACCGCAAGGCCGCGCATGACGTCGTTGCGCAGATGCGCCAGCAGTTCGCCAGCCGCGACAAGCTCTGGCTCGGCATCACGCCCGAAGGCACGCGCAAGAAGGTGACGAAGTGGAAAAGCGGGTTCTGGCACATCGCGCGTGCGGCGAACGTGCCGGTGTTGCTGCTGTACTTCCATTATCCCGACAAGACGATCGGCCTGGGGCCGTTGATCGAACTCGGCGACGATCCCGGCGCCGACATGGCGCGCATCCGCGCCTACTACGTGCCGTTCCGGGGCAGGAATCGCGGCACGGTATGAGCGGACCGCGATCTCAGCGCAGCGGTTCGCCGCGGTAGCAGGCGAGCAATTCGGGTTCCTGACGGTGTTGCAGATCGATCAGGGTCTGGCGCGCGGCAGCGCCGATGCGGCGGCGCAACTCCGGATCGGCGCGCAGGTGCTCGATGACGTCGTACGCTTCGGCTTCGCTGGAAACGAGAAACCCGTTTTCACCCTGCGCTATCAACTCCGTGCAGCCGCATCGTTCGGGGAACACCACGACCGGCAGTTCCATCGCCATTGCCTCGAGAATCACCGATCCGCCGGTTTCCACCCACAGCGGATGCTTGCGGTAGACGAAGACGTCTAGCGTCTGCAGAAAATCTCTCGAGTCGAGGGCGCCCGGTTTGATCCATTCCGGCGTTGCGCCTGGATCGCGCGCAAAGGCGGGGGCGATCACCGATCCGCCGACGACCTTCACGCGATGGCCGAGGTCGAGCAGCTTGCGGAAGAACGCGGCGTCGTTCGGGTGAAATTTCAACGCGTAGGCACGGCCGTGCCGGCCAATGGTCAGGCTCGAAGTGGATTCGGAATGAGGTCGCCGTCGCACGAAATGCGCGAGGTCGACGGGCGAGTATTCGACCGTGCCGGGAAGATCAAGCAAGTCGCGGAACATCTTCGACGGAAACGTGATCTGTACCGAGGGGCGGGAGGGATTGTCTTCAATTTCCTGCAGGCGCCGCACGACGTTCTGATTCTGGCCGACGAGGTTGTGGCAGATGATGACGCGCTGGAACCGGTTCTCCTGCAGCCAATTGTCGCAAGGGAAGAAAGTCCCGATCAGCACGAGGGTGCCGTTCGCCGGCGCGGACCCGGGCGAGATCACGCGGATATCCGCGGCCCGCGGATGCGTCGGATGCGGAGACATCGTCGACCAAAGCGTGGTCGGCGCATGTGTCGACAGCAGGCGTTGCAGGTTGAGCGCACGGCGTTCGCTGCCGCCGATGCTTTCCAGATTGCAGACGATGTGGATGGGCGCGTTCGGCGCCGGCTGCAGGGTCGATGCCTGCGCGTTGAGGCGTTCGAGCCGGACGCGGATGTCGTGGCTTTCGGTCCGCCAGATCGCCGGCAGATCGATGCGGTAGCGGCATTCCACCAGCAGTTCTTGTGCCTCGGCGTGCTGCGGGTCGAGTTCGTTGGCGCGTTTGGCTGCGGCCAGCGCGGCGTCGAGTTCGTGCACGTCGAGGAACATCTCGGTCGCGATGATCGCTTCCTGCACGGTGCCGATCTGTTCGGGGCGCAA
>JAFEFQ010000008.1 GCA_018240505.1 Pseudomonadota bacterium | reverse complement strand
CCTTGCGCGAGGCGGCGCAGGTCGAGCCCGAAGTCACGCGCGAGGAAATCAAGGGTCGCGTCGACCTGCGCAAGCTGCCGCTGGTCACGATCGACGGCGAGGACGCGCGCGATTTCGACGACGCCGTGTTCGCCGAAAAGGCGCCGGGCGGATTCCGCCTCGTCGTCGCGATCGCCGACGTCTCGCATTACGTGCGTCCCGGCACGGCGCTCGACGACGAGGCGGTGAAGCGTTCGACCTCGGTGTATTTTCCCGGCTTCGTCGTGCCGATGCTGCCGGAGACGTTGTCGAACGGCATCTGCTCGCTCAATCCGAAAGTCGAGCGCCTGTGCATGGTCTGCGACATGCACGTGGGCTACTCGGGCGAGGTGTCGAAGACGAAGTTCTATCCGGCGGTGATGCGCTCGCACGCGCGCCTCACCTACACGCGCGTGTGGCAGGCGCTCGGCGAGAACGATGCCGATGCGTGCCATGAACTTGCCGACGTGTTGCCGCAGCTCGAGACGCTGCATCAGCTCTACGAGATCCTCGCCAAGGCGCGTCGGCGCCGCGGTGCGATCGATTTCGAGAGCGTCGAGGTGAAGTTCCGCCTCGCCGCGTCGGGCGAAGTCGTGCAGATGGGTGCCGAGCCGCGCAACGACGCGCACAAGCTGATCGAGGAGTGCATGATCGCGGCAAATGTTGAAGCGGCAAGATTCCTCGACAAGGCGAAGATTCCCGCGCTGTTTCGCGTGCACGCGCCGCCGCCCGAGTCCAAGTACGAGGACCTGCAGGAATTCCTGCTCGAGTTCGGCCTGCGCATGCCGCCGCATGCCGAGGTGAAGCCGAAGGATTTCTCGAACCTGCTCGGGCAGATCAGGCAGCGTCCCGACTCGGGGTTGATCCAGTCGGTGCTGCTGCGCTCGCAGTCGCTCGCGGTGTACAGCCCGCAGGATTCGGGCCACTTCGGCCTCGCCCTCGAGCACTACGCGCATTTCACCTCGCCGATCCGGCGCTATCCCGACCTGCTCGTGCATCGCGCGATCCGCTACGCGCTGTCGCGTGGCAAGCCGTCGGACTATACCTACAGCGCGAACGACATGGCCTCGCTCGCGACCCACTGCTCGAACAACGAGCGCCGCGCCGACGAGGCCGAGCGCGACGTCGACGAGCGCTACAAGTGTGCGTGGATGGAGAAGCACGTCGGCAGCGAATTCGACGGCATCGTCTCCGGCGTCACCTCGTTCGGCCTGTTCGTCGAGCTGACCGAATCGCAGGTGTCCGGTCTCGTGCACATCACCCAGTTGCCGAACGACTACTACCATTTCGATCCGGTGCGCCACCTGCTCGGCGGTGAGCGCCGCGGCCTGCAGTTCCGCCTCGGCGACGCCGTGCGCGTGCAGGTGCTGCGCGCGAGCATGGAAGACCGCAAGATCGACTTCCGCCTCGTGCAGAAAACCGAGGAAGCCAAAGCCCCACTAAGGGGTGAAGCCAAAACTCCACCACGGGGTGAAGCCAAAGCTCCACCACGGAGCCACGGAGGACACGGAGAAAAGCCAAAGAGGAAAGCCAAATGAAGTACGGCATTTCTCCGAGTTCTCCGTGGCTCCGTGGTGAATCTTCTGATCTTGCAAGGATAAAGTCGTGAGTGGTGAACTTTTGTTCGGCATCCATTCGATCGATGCCGCGCTGAGCAACGATCCGAAGAACATCCTCGAGCTCTATTTCGAGTCCGACAGCCACAACGCGCGCGTCAAGGAACTGTCCGAGAAGGCGCGCGAGCTTGGCCTGAAGCCGCACGCGCGCCCGCGCGAAGCGCTCGACCGCATGACCGGCGGCGCGCGCCACCAGGGTGCGGTCGCACGGTATCGCGCGCCGCCGCCGCGCACGGAGAAGGAGTTGTACGAGCTCGTCGAGCAGGCGGGCAAGGACACGTTGATTCTCGTCCTCGACGGCGTGACAGATCCGCACAACCTCGGCGCCTGCCTGCGCAGCGCGGAGGCGGCCGGCGTCACCGCGGTCGTCGTGCCGAAGGACAAGGCCGCTGGCATCACGCCGACCGTGCGCCGCGCATCGAGCGGTGCGGCCGATCGCGTCGCGTTTTTCGCCGTGACCAACCTGGCGCGCACGCTGAAGGCGCTGAAGGAGGGCGGCGTGTGGCTGGTCGGCCTCGCCGGCGAATCGGCGCAGGACTTCTACCAGCTCGACCTGAAGGGCCCGCTCGGCATCGTCATGGGCAGCGAGGGCGAGGGCATGCGCCGGCTCACGGGTGAGGCCTGCGATTTCCTCGCGAAGATCCCGATGCGCGGCGGCGTGGAAAGCCTCAACGTCTCGGTCGCGACCGGCGTAGCCTTGTTCGAGGCGTTACGTCAGCGCGCGTGAGGAGCAGCGACATGCAGTGGCACGATTGGGTCGGAATGGTCGGCGTCATCGTCACCTTGACCGCGTTCCTGCTGTTGCAGGCCGGCAAGCTGCATGGCACCGGTTTCATCTATCAGGCGATGAACGCGCTCGGCGCCGCGGCCGTGGTGCTGTCGCTGCTCTACAACTTCAACCTGTCGGCCTTCATCGTCGAGGCCGCGTGGGTCGCGATCAGCATCTATGGCATGGTGCGCGGCTGGCGCTTGCGGCAGATGGAGTGAGGACGATGCGGGCAGGCGAACGTCGAGGAGATGGGCGATGCCCCGCCATGTAGCGTTCCTGCGCGGCGTCAGTCCGATGAACGCGAAGATGCCGGATCTCAAGCGCTGCTTCGAGCAGGCGGGCTTCGGCAACGTCAAGACCGTGCTTGCCAGCGGCAATGTCGTGTTCGATGCGCGCGCCGGATCGGAACGGACGCTGGCTGCGCGGATCGAAGCGGCAATGGCGCAGCATCTGGGCCGCAGGTTCTACACGATCGTGCGTTCGACCGCGGCGCTCGATGCCCTGATCGCGGCCGATCCCTACGCCGCGTTCCGCGTGCCGCCGGCAGCGAAGCGGGTCGTGACCTTCCTGCGCGAACCACGCAAGGAACGGGTGGCATTGCCGCCCGAAATCGAAGGCGTGCGCATGCTCGCCGTGGCCGGCGCGGACATCTTCACGGTCTATGTGCCGCAGCCCGGCAATCCGGCCTTCATGCGCCTGATCGAGAAGACGTTCGGCGCCGACGTCACGACGCGCACCTGGGACACGGTGAAGAAATGCGCGGCCGCGTAGGGGCGCGATTCATCGCGCCCTGTTTTGTTCGCGCGAAGAGCGGGTTCGATGAATCGAACCCCTACACCTCGTCCGAACCTTCGTTGACGCCCTCGAACAGGAACGTCGACAGGTAGCGCTCGCCCGTGTCGGGCAGCATGGCGAGAATCACGTCGCCCGGTTTCGCCTGTTTGGCGACCTCGAGCGCGGCGGCGAACGTGCCGCCCGAAGAGATGCCGACGAAGATGCCTTCCTTCTTCGCCAGCTCGCGCGCGGCGTCGCGCGCGACGACCTCGTCGACCGGCAGGATCTGATGGGCGACGTTCTTGTTGAGCACGGCCGGAATGAAATCCGGCGTCCAGCCCTGGATCTTGTGCGGCTTCCATTCCTTGCCCGAAACCAGGGCAGCCGTTGCGGGTTCGGTCAGCACGATATTCGTGTCGGGCCGCGCGAGGCGGATCACCTCGCCCGCGCCGGTCGCCGTGCCGCCCGTGCCCCAGCCGGTGACGAACCAGTCGAGGCGCTTGCCGGCGAAGTCCTGGATGATCTCCGCGCCGGTCGTGTTGCGATGGAACGCGGGGTTCGCCTCGTTCTCGAACTGGCGGGCGAGAAAGGCTCCGGTCTTTTCCGCGTACTCGCGCGCGGCTTGCACCATGCCCGTGCCGCGAGCGGCGGCCGGCGTGAGGACCACCTTCGCGCCGAATGCGCGCATCAGCTTGCGTCGTTCGACCGAGAACGTTTCGGTCATGAACGCGACGAACGGGTAGCCCCTGGCCGCGCAGACCATCGCGAGCGCGACGCCGGTGTTGCCGCTGGTCGCCTCGACCACGGTCTGGCCGGGCTTGAGCGTGCCCTTGGCTTCGGCGTCGAGGATGATCGCGAGCGCGAGGCGGTCCTTGACTGAACCGCCCGGATTGAACGCCTCGACCTTGACGTACATTTCCACGCCTGCCGGCGCGAGGCGGTTGATGCGCACGATCGGCGTGCGGCCGATGGTTTCGATGATGCTGTTGTAGATCATGGCGTGATCATCCCGTTCATGAGACAGGCGGCGAGTATAGAAGGATATGAATCGGAGGAATGGCCTCTTCGCGACAATCGAGATGGCATAACCTTATTCCGGGCCGCGGTGCGTGGCGACGGCCGGGCGGGTGACTGAACGCCAGGGTCTGTGGCGATCCTCGGTGCCAGGGCACTTCGAAGCCGTAGCGAGCGAAGAGAATTTGTGCGTCGCCGGAGCGCAGGAACCGGAGTGTACATATGAGTACATGAGGATGACTCGCCGCATCCGCAGCTCGCCCTGCGGGCCATTCGCTGCGCGAATGTTCGCTTCGGCATCCTGCCTCGCAGTCCGAGCGCCGCCGGCGCGCAAATTATCGAGCGTAGTAGGTTTTTCGAAGTGCCCTCGATTTACAATGCGCGCTTCATCCCAGCCGTGCAAGTTCGCGCGCAGCATGCCATCCACGTCCCAGCCATTCTCCAGCGTTTCGCCAGGTTGCCAGAACGCTTGCCGTGGCGGCTGCGGCTGATGGGCGAGGCGAGACGTTTCGGCCTCGATGCCTGGCGCGCGCTGGCCATCCTGCTGGTCCTTGCCGGCCACGCCAGCTTTTTCTTCCTGCCGCTGACCAAGGACCTCGACGCCTGGTACGGTCTCGCGTTCCTCGGCGTCGAGTTGTTCTTCGTGCTGAGCGGGTTCCTGATCGGCGGCATCCTGATCGGCGAGTTCCGCAGCGGTTCGTTCCGCCTGCGCCGATTCTGGGCGCGGCGCTGGTTGCGCACGCTGCCGAACTATTTCCTGTTCCTCGCGCTGAACATCGTGCTGTATCGCATCACGTACGGGGTCTGGCCGCAGTTCGGCTTGTTTCTCGTCTTCCTGCAGAATTTCGCCTGGCCGCACCCGCCGTGGTTTTCGGAGGCGTGGAGCCTGTCGGTCGAGGAATTGTTCTATCTGATCGCACCCGTCGTGGTGCTCATGGTCGGGCGGGTGTCGAAACGACGCGGCGGAACCGTGGCCTGGTTGCTGCTCGCGATTGCCGTCGTCACGGCGATCCGGGTCGGCTACGTGCTTCGCTACGATCCGCTCTGGGATTCGGGCGTGCGCAAGATCGCGCTGCTGCGGCTGGACACCTTCATCTACGGCGTGCTCGCGGCCTGGTTGTGCACCGCGCATGCCATCTCGCCGCGCGCGCGTCGATGGCTGGCGCTTGCGGGTGCTTGCGGTACGGCGGCGGTGGCGCTGGTGTTTTTCCTGTCGGCACGAGATCACGATTTTTTCGCGCGCACATTCCTGTTCAATCTGATTCCCGCCAGCCTCGCTGCGATGCTGCCTCTCGCCGCCGAGTGGCGTGCGGAGGGCGTGCCGCAACTCGTGCAGGCCGCGACGCACCGCATCGCGCTGTGGTCGTATTCGCTCTACCTGTGCCAGCTCGCCGTGATGCGCGGCATGTCGCTGCTGCCCTGGCAGGCGTCGACGCCGCTGCAGTGCCTGCTCGGCGCCGCGGTGTTCGTCGCGGCGTCGATCGCCTGCGCGGCGTTCGTCTACCACTTCTTCGAATTGCCTATCCTGCGCTGGCGTGATCGCGTCACCGGCCGTTCGCGTGCGGCCGGCGTGGCGCCAGCCGCGTGACTTGCCGCATCAACGCGCGAGATCCATCGCCTCGAGGATGAAGGCGTAGACGTCGGCGACTTCGTCGATCTGCATCGTGGTCGGCTTGCCCTGGCCGTGGCCGGCGCGCGTTTCGATGCGGATCAGTTTGGGCTTGCCCTGCGGGTTCGCGGCCTGCATCGCCGCGGCGAACTTGAAGCTGTGCGCGGGGAAGACGCGGTCGTCGTGGTCGCCGGTCAGGATCAGCGTGGCCGGGTAGTCGCTGCCCGGTTTGACGTTGTGCAGCGGCGAGTAGGCGTACAGCGCCTTGAATTCGTCGGCGTTGTCGACCGAGCCGTAGTCGGATTCCCAGGCCTTGCCGATCGTGAAGTCGCGGAAGCGCAGCATGTCGAGCACGCCGACCTGGGGAATCGCTGCGGCGAACAGGTCGGGGCGCTGCAGTTCGGCCGCGGCGACGAGCAGGCCGCCGTTCGAGCCGCCGCGGATCGCGAGTTTCGACGGCGAAGTATATTTTTGCGCAATCAAGTACTCGGCCGCGGCGATGAAGTCGTCGAACACGTTCTGCTTGTGCGTCTTGATCCCGGCCTCGTGCCAGTCGCGGCCGTACTCGCCGCCGCCGCGTAGATTGGCGACCGCATAGACGCCGCCGAGATCGAGCCACGCCGCGACCGCGGCCGAATAGTTCGGCTGGATCGGGATATTGAAACCGCCGTAGCCGTAGAGGATGGTCGGGTTCGTGCCGTCGAGTTTCAATCCCTTCTTCGCGGTGACGAACAGCGGCACGCGCGTGCCGTCGCGGCTCGTGTAGAACGCCTGCTTCGTTTCGTACTTCGCCGGATCGAACGCCGTTTTCGGTGCGCGCCAGACGCCGCCGCCGGCCGCGGAGAGGTCGTAGCGATAGACCGCGGGTGGCACTGTAAAACTGGAAAAAGTATAGAAAGCGGCCTGGTCGCGCGGCCGCCCGCTGAAGCCGGACGCGGTGCCGAGGCCGGGCAGGGCGATCTCGCCCAGCGACTTGCCCTTGAGGTCGAACGTGCGCACGGCGCTGTGCGCGTCCTGCATGTAGGTCGCGACGAGGCTGCGGTTGACGATGCGCGCGCTTTGCAGCGTGTCCCTGGCCTGGGCGACGAGTTCCTTCCAGTTCGCCTTGTCCGGATGGTCGACGTCGATCGCGACGATGCGGTAGCGCGGCGCGACGGCGTCGGTGAGGAAGTAAAGTGTGCTCTTGCTGCTGCCGAGGAATTCGTAGGCCGCGTCCCAGGTGCCGATCAGGGTCTCGGTCGGCGTGACCTGCGACTCGGCCTTGATCTTCTTGCCCTGCATGTTGCGCACGTTCGGCCCCGGCGCGCTCGCATGCGCAACCTTTTTCTTCTCGCCTTTCTGTCGCCAGGGCTTGGCAAGATCGCGATAGAGCACGAGGTTCTTCGGCTCGGTGCTGCGATTGACGCTGATGACGAGCCAGCGGCCGTCGTCGCTGACTTCGCCCTGGAAGCGCCAGTCGGGCTGATCCCTGTTTTCGTAGATCAGAAGATCGTCGTCCTGGTCCTCGCCGAGGCGATGGAAATACAGCTTCTGGAACTTGTTCGCGGCCTTGAGCGCGTCGGCCTTGGGTTCGTCGTAACGGCTGTAGAAGAATCCCGTGCCGTCGCGGCGCCAGCTCGTGTTCGAGAACTTCACCCACTTGAGCACGTCGTTCGTCGGCTTGCCCGCGTCGACGTCGAGCACGTGCCATTCCTCCCAGTCCGAACCACCCGAAGACAGGCCGTAGGCAACGTACTTGCCGTCGTCGCTGACCGACCATTGCTTGAGCGCGACGGTGCCGTCCTTCGACAGCGCATTCGGATCGAGCAGCAGACGCGGCGGCGCATCGAGCGCGTCGGCGACGTAGAGCGCGGCCTGGTTCTGCAGGCCGTCGTTGCGCGTGTAGAACCAGCGCTCGCCGTACTTCTGCGGCGCGCTCGTGCGCTCGTAGTTCCACAGTTCGATCAGGCGTTGCCTGATCCTGTCGCGGCCGCGAATTGAATCGAGCCACACCGAAGTCAGCTTGTTCTCGGCGTCGATCCACGCACGCGTGTCGCGACTGTCCAGGTTCTCCAGCCAGCGATACGGATCGGCAACCTGCACGCGGTGATAGGTATCGACCTGCGTGCCTTTCTTTGCCTCGGGATAGCTCCGCGCCATGGGCGCTGCAGTGGCGCCGTCAGGCGTACGCGCGGACCACGCAGACTCCGCTGTAGATAGATTCAGGGCGGCGGCAAGAACAAGAAGCGGAACGGCGCGCATCGAAGTTTCCCGAGAGAGCGATGCGGCAATGATACGGATCGCGAGCGCGAGTTGTCTGTCAAGCCGCCGCAGCGCAGGGGTTTCGACAGTTCAGGGGTGCGTCGCAAAGGACGGGCAAGGCATCCGCTCTTCCCGCTTCAGAATATAGCGCACACGGGGGCTTGCGGCCAGACCGGCGGCGTGGTCTAGGCTCGCCGACCCGTGTGGCTGGACGTGGAGTGAAGCGATGACAAGACATGCCGTGGTGATCGCCGGCGCAGGTCCGACCGGGCTGATGCTGGCGGGCGAGTTGGCGTTGGCCGGCGTCGATGTCGCGATCGTCGAGCGCCGCGCGAATCAGGAACTCGCCGGCTCGCGCGCGGGCGGACTGCATTCGCGCACGCTCGAAGTATTCGACCAGCGCGGAATCGCCGACCGGTTTCTCGCCCAAGGCCAGAAGTATCCGGTTGCGCACTTCCACCTGCCTTTGGACATCAGCGACTTCCCGACGCGGCATCCTTACGGACTCGGGCTCTGGCAGAACCATATCGAGCGTCTTCTCGCCGGCTGGGTCGGCGAGCTTGCGGTGACTTTCCATCGCGGATGCGAGGTGACCGGGTTTGTGCAGGACGACAACGGCGTCGAAATTCGATTGTCCGACGGTCGATCGCTGCGGGCGGAATATCTGGTCGGCTGCGACGGCGGGCGCAGCCTCGTGCGCAAGGCCGCCGGCATCGAATTTCCCGGTTGGGATGCGACCATCAGCGCAATGATCGCCGAGGCGCAGATGAGCGAGCCGCCGCCGTTGGGCGTGCGCCGCGACGCGCTCGGCACCCACGGCATCGGTCGCGTCGAATACGAGATACGCGACGGCAAGGTGATCTATGCGGAGCGCGGCCCGGTGCGGATCATGCTGACCGAAGCGCACGTCGGCGCCACGAGCGAACCCAGCCTGCGCGACCTGCGCGAAGCGCTGATCGGCGTCTATGGGACGGACTACGGTCTGCACAGCCCGACATGGATCTCGCGCTTCACCGATACGACCCGGCAGGCGCAGTCGTATCGCAACGGGCGCGTGCTGCTCGCCGGCGACGCCGCGCACGTGCATGCGCCGGACGGCGGGCAGGGCCTCAACACCGGCGTGCAGGATGCGGTCAACCTCGGCTGGAAGCTCGCGCAGGTGGTCAAGCGGATTTCACCACAAAGCCTGCTCGATACCTATCATGCCGAGCGCCACCCGGTCGCCGCGCGCGTGCTGCGCAACACGATGGCGCTGGTTGCGCTGCGGCGCACGGACGAACGCAGCAAGGCGGCGGGCGAGGTCATAACCGAACTGCTCGGCATGGACGAACCGCGCAAGCGTTTCGCCGCGATGATGTCCGGTCTCGACATCCGCTACGATCTGGGCGAGGGGCATCCGCTGCTCGGTCGCCGCATGCCCGATCTCGATCTGATGACGCCGAATGGCTCACGCCGGGTCAGCACATTGCTGCATTCGGCCAGGCCGGTGCTGCTCAATCTCGGCGGGCCCGGCGAATTCGACATCGCTGCGTGGGCAGACCGGGTCCGGGCTATCGATGCCGAATACGAAGGTGCGTGGGAGCTTCCGGCAATCGGTGCAGTCACGGCTCCCGCTGCCGTGCTGATCCGGCCCGACGGAGTCGTCGCCTGGGTCGGAGACCGTACTGGGATGGGACTCGCCGAGGCGCTGACCGCCTGGCATGGGCCGCCGAAAACAGTCTGCTAGTCCCCGCTGATGTACTTCGGCCCGTTGCCGGCGGTCTTCTCGTACACACCCTTGCCGGCGCGGCGATACTGGGTGAAACCCTTGGCCGCGACATTGCCTTCCTTGAGCACGTGCGCGTTGCCGATCGCCACGTTCGGCGCGCTGAGCACGCGCTTCACCGGCGCGCCGCATTGCGGGCAGGCGGTCAATTCCGCGTCGGCGAGCTTCTGGCGCAGGTCGAAGTGCGCCTCGCAGTGGGCGCAGCCCTTGTCGACGGCGGCGTATTCGTAGATCGGCATGAACGGTTCGGCGGGATGGGCGGTGATTGCAGAGTTGATGATGGGCCCGCTTGCCGTCGAACTCAAGCGTAGTGGGTCGCTTCTGCATGCAAAAAAGAGGCCGTCGCAGCGACGGCCTCGCGAGTTGCGTCGATGCAAGAGGGCTCAGCGATGTTCCTGCCGGCCCTCGCGCTCGTGCGTTGCGGGCCCACGCGATGCGGCGTGCTCGGCGTTCATGTGTGGCGCTGCGTTGACGTGCGCAGGCGGCGCCGAGCGGGCGCTCATCGTCTGCGCCGGCGCATGCGGGATCGAATTTCTCGTCGCATCGTGCGCCACCACGAAGTTCGCCTGCGCAGGACCGCCGTGGCGAGGGGCATAGTTTGCCGAGTGCATCGCCGGGTGATTGTTCACCGCGGTCGGACCGGGCGTGCGCGCCGCAAACGCCCCCGGGCGCGCGGTCGCCGCAATGGCCGGTGAGCCGTGGTTGACCGTGGCGCGCATCGCCTCATTGTGGCTGGCCAGGGTCTGGTGTTGCATCTGCGCGGCGACGGCCGGCGTGTGGCGTTCGCCGGCAAAGCGCGTTTCGTCGGCGGTGGGCCGCGCGGTGGCGCCGCCGGGGCCGTTGTAGCTTACGCGCGTCACGTTGTTGTTGACCACGACCGTCTTGTTGTAGACGTTGGTGACATTGACGTTGGTGATGTGGTTCACCTCGCGGTTGTAGTAGAACCCGCGCGGCCCCCAATAGCCGCCGAGGTAGCCGATGCCGACGTAGCCGAAGCCGTAGTTGATGCCGCCGTAATAGCCGACGTGCAGGCCCCAGTAGCCCGGGTGGAAGAGGTAGGCGCCGCTCGACCAGCCCCAGTAGCCAGGCGTCCACAGCGCACCAGCGTACGGCGGCAGTACCCATGTGCCGGGCACCCAGTAGTAGCCGCTGACCGGATCATAGGCCCAGTAACCCGGCGTCCAGATGTAGCCCGGTCCCGGGATCGCCGGCTGCACATAGACCGGCAGCGCCGGCGGCGCGAAATTAACCGATACGAACACGCCCGCGTGCGCCGCCGGTGCGGTCGCTGCGGTCAGCGCCGTGGCTGCGGCGAAGGCGATGAGCGAACGCGCCAACCAGGCGCGCGTGCGGGTTGAGCGATTCGTGGACCAAGCAACGTTCATGGAATTCTCCCTGGGATTGGCGGTTGCAAGTCCGACAACGCGGGGGCAGGCGCCGCGTGGACAGGGTCGGCGCACGCGATGCGGGGTTCGTTCAGCTGACCGGTCCGCACCAGCCTGGCAGGTAGTCCGCATCGCCGCTCCTGGCGATCTTCATCGCCTTCTCCAGCGCCTTGTCGAAATCCGCTTCGATCAGCTTGCGCTTGACCCCGCGGCGCAGGAAGTCGGCCCAGAGGAATTCGCTGAACGGCGTCGTGTCCTTGGCGAATCCGCCGATGCGGCGCAGCTCGCCGGCGAGGCTGCGATAGGGATCGTCGACCAGCCCGGTGATCTTCTTCGGCACGTCCTTGTAGCCGCGGCGCACGCCCTTGGCGTCGAACGGATGCATCCAGCCGCGGTTGTCGAGATTGAACCAGAACGCCGCCTCGTCGAGCCGGCGCAGGTCGGCGACGACGGTGACGGCGATGTGCTTCACGCCTTCCTGGTGCAGCGCGAGCGAAAGGTGGTGATGGTCGATCACGTAGTAGCGCTCGTCGTGGCCCCAGATCACCGGAATCAGGTGCTTGCCGAGAAAATCGGCCTTCTTGTAGTCCGGATGGTTCTTCCAGTTCTTGCGCTTGGCCTCGACTTCGCGCATGCCGACGGTGATCTGGGTCGGACGCAGGTCGGCGACGGCGACGGGATGCAGGCGTGGTTCTCGCGACAGGGTCATGCTCGGACTCCGCAAAAATGCCAGTCTGCCGCGCCGGGTGTTACCAATACCTATTGCGCGCGGCAGACGTCGCTCATGATCTTCCAGCGATTGACGATCTCGCAGAACAGCAGCGCGGTGCGTTCGGCGTCGTAGACCGCGGAGTGCGCCTCCGCCTCGTTCCACTCGAAGCCGGCGGCCTGCACCGCGCGGCTGAGCACGGTCTGGCCGTAGGCGAGGCCGCCGAGCGTGGCCGTGTCGAAGCAGCTGAACAGGTGGAACGGGCTGCGTTTGTAGCCGGTGCGGCGGATCGCGGCGTTGAGGAAGCCGAGGTCGAACGAAGCGTTGTGGCCGACGAGCACCGCGCGCGAGCACTCGTATTCGCGCAGCGCGCGGCGGATCGGGCGGAAGATCAGTTCGAGCGCCTCGCGTTCTTCGACCGCGGCGCGGAACGGATGGGTCGGGTCGATGCCGGTGATCTCGAGCGCGCGCGGGTCGATGTTCGCGCCCGGGAACGGCACGACATGGGTCGACACGGCCGGATCCGGATGGACGATGCCGTCCGTATCCATGCGCACGACGACCGCGGCGATCTCGAGCAGCGCATCGCGCTCGTTGTCGAAACCGCCGGTCTCGACGTCGACGACGACCGGCAGGAAGCCGCGGAAGCGCTCGGCGTATCGGATCGAGTGCGCGTTGCTGGGGGCGGGCACGGACATGCGGCGAGGATAGCCGTGCGACCGGGTTCCCACAATCTTGACGGGAACAATCGCCGGATGAACGCGGCGGCGCTAGTGCAGCGCGAGCAACCCGCTGCGCACCTCGCCGGTCAGCGCATCGATCGTGGTTTCGATGCGCTGTGCCGAGTCGCCCTGGCCGCTTTCGAGTTCGCCGGCGTTTTCCTTCCACGAAACGAACAGCGCATCGGCGCGCGCCTGCACCGCGGGCGACACCAGCGGCGCCATGTCGCGGATCAGCGTCGCGCGGCCCCAGCCGGCGATCCAGTTCATCTGCGAATGATCGCCGCCGTAGTAGCGGTGTTGCGCGAGCTGCTGCAGTTCGCCGCATTCCTCGAGCAGCTTGAACGAGGCTTCGCGCACGTTGCGATGCGCCTCGGTGGCCTGGTTGCGCCAGGTGTTGTAGCTCGTGGAGAACAGCGCGACCGACAGGCTGATCAGCGCGACCGCGTTGCGGCGCAGCGCGGAAAGCACGCGCGATGGCGCGGCCTGGTCGGGCGCCGGCGTCTGCGCGTTCACGCGCGGGCGAAGCGCGCGAACGCGAACAGGGCCAGCGCGAGCAGGATCAGCACGGCGCCGGCAGTCGGAATCAGCATCGCGAACGGAATGCCGAGCGCGAGCGCGGCCCAACCCCAGGCCCAGGCATCGGCGATCGGGGCGGGCATGGCATCGGCCTTGAGCGCGCGGCACAGCAGATAGTCGAGGCTGATCTTGCCCGGCCCCTGGAAGATGATCGGCAGCAGCATGACGACGAACAGCAGCGGCAGCTTGAAGTTGCCGTGGCCCATGTCGGTGATCGCGTAGCCTTTGGCCAGATCGCTCCACATAGAGATCATGTCGGGCCAGTGCACCGCGGCGGTCGCGACGAAGGTCAGCACGAACAGCGAGTAGGCGGCGAAGCGGGTGAACAGGCCGACGAGCAGCAGCAGCGCGCCGCCGATCTCTAGCCAGGTCGCGAGAGCCCAGCTCAGGTTCGCCGGAATCGCCGAGAACGGAAACGGGAACTTGTCCTGGATGTCGGCGAACCAGTTGGCGCCGGTATACTTTTCCACGCCCGACTGCCAGAACTCGAACGCCATGATCAGGCGCAGGACCAGCGGCGGCAGGATCTGGCCGATGCCGCGCAGGCGCGCGGTGAGCGATTCCCAGAGCGGGATCAGGTTGTGCACGGTGTTCCCCGGTTGTGGTGTCGCCGATTGGACGCGCGCGCCGGCAAATCCTTACAGGGGCGTGCCGAGGATCGCCTCGCGTTGCTTCAATTCGTGCAGCATGGCCTCGCCGGCGCCGCGCAGGTTCGCCGCGGTGGCCGCATCGTGGTCGGCGAGCAGCGCGTCGAGGCACTCGCTGCCGCTCGCCTGCGTGTTCTGCTGCAGGCGTTCGACCAGCAGCGCGCTGAGCGCATTGATTTCGTGGAAACGCACGGTGTCGTCGCGACCGCGCACGAGCAACAGCAGGGTCGGTTCGGCCGGGGCTTCGGCGGGACGGAAATCCGGCGCGATGCGGTGCACCGGAAAGCGGTAGGCGAGGACGCAGGCGAGCGGTGACATCACCGGAACGCCGCTCAGCGGATCGCCGTGCGGATCGTGCGGCAACGCATCGATATCCGCTTCGTCCAGCGACAACGCCAGCTCGGCCCATTCGTAGTGGGCGAGTTCGAGCAGCCACGCCGGATCGCCGCGGCCCTGTTCCTGCCGCGTCTCCAGCCAGCGCAGGAATTCGCGGCCGAACTCGGGAAACAGCGGCGTGTGGCAACGGTGCTCGCGCAGGAACTCGCGGGCGAGGCGTTCCCAGTCCGCATCGTCGTACAAGCTACGGATCACCGGGAAGTTCGAAGAGATGAAACTCTCCATGTTCGCGTAGACAAGCTCGCGATACACGCCCATGCGCCGGTCCTCGATGCCGGCGGGAACCGGCGCGTGCGCGGGATCGCGCAGGTGCGCGGTAAAGCGGTATTGCAGCGCCTGGGTCTGCGACAGGTCAGGCGCGAAGGCGTTCATGCGTTTGCCCGAGGCGCGGTTGCTGGATCGCGCGGATATGGTCGAGTTCGGCGATCAGCTCGGCCAGCGGCGGAATGTGGAAATCGCGTTCGAGCAGCGTGGGTCGCAGGCCGCAGTGCGCGTAGGTGTGGTCGAGCAGGTTCCAGACCGGGTCGATCACCGCCGCGGCATGGCTGTCGACGATCAGGCCGGGTGCCTCGTCGTAGTGCCCCGCGATGTGCAGGTAGGCGATGCGCCCGGGTGGCATCGCATCGATGAAAGCCTTGGCGTCGTAGCGATGGTTGACGCTGTTGACGTAGACGTTGTTGACGTCGAGCAGCAGGTCGCAGTCGGCGGCGTCGAGCACGGCGCGGGTGAACTCGGCCTCGCTCATCTCGCGGCCGGGCGTGGCGTAGCACGACACGTTCTCGATCGCGATGCGCCGGCCGAGGATGTCCTGCGCGCGGCGGATGCGCTCGGCGACATAGGTGACCGCGGCCTCGGTGTACGGGATCGGCAGCAGGTCGTAGAGATGGCCGTCGTCCGAACAATAGGAAAGGTGTTCGCTGTAGATCGCCACGCCGTGCTCGTCGAGCAGGCGGCGGATCTTGTGCAGCAGGGTTTCATCGAGCGGCGCGGGGCCGCCGAGCGACAGCGACAGGCCGTGGCAGACGAACGCAAAGCGCTCGGTGAACGCGCGCAGCGCCTTGCCGAGCCTGCCGCCGACGTTGATCCAGTTTTCCGGCGCGACCTCGAAGAAATCGATCGCGTCCGCGTCGCGTTCGCGTGCCGCGCGCCAGTCCTGCAGCGGCCCCAGGAGGGACCGCCGCAGGCCGAGTCCGGCGCCGTGGAGGGCGGCTGGACGATGCATGGTGCTCAATGCCCGCTGCAGGAGCCTTCCTTGCCCTTCTTGTCGGCCGAGCACGAACCTTCCTTGCCCTTCTTGTCGGCGCTGCAGGAACCTTCCTTGCCCTTCTTGTCGGCCGAGCAGGAGCCTTCCTTGCCCTTCGCCTTGTCGCCGGCATGCGCTTCGGTCATGCACTTGTCCTGCGCGGCCTTGTCGGCCATGTCCATGCACTTCTTGCCCTTGGTGGCGCCGCACTTGCCTTCGCCGCACTTGCCCTCGTTGCCGACCGCCGACTGGGTATAGCCCGCGACGAGGCTGTTCAGATGGAAAGTCGGATTGGCCTGTGCGATCTGGGCGAGCGAGAAGGCGCCGACCAGGCCCGTGCCGATGGCGAGCGTGAGGGGTTTGACCAGTTTGTTCGACATGACGATGTACTCCGTGATGTGGATGAAAGTTTTTTGCGTCGATGCGGCGTGACGCTGAGGGAACGGCGCTTCGATCCGGACATATCGATGTGAAGAAAAGGTTATGTCGTGGACGCACCAACGCCTCGTCCGCGAAATGTCTGGCCTTCTCTTGCCACTACGTTAGGTCCCAACGCCGGCACAGGCAAGACCCGTGAGTGCTGCGCCGCGTCGGTTCATTAGACCGTACCCCGGAAAAATCCTTACAGCTCTTGGCATTCGGTTCGCCGCACGAGGGCAACGCTTCGTCGCATTGCTTGCCGAAGGATCGTTCGCGGCGACGTGGAACGCGAGCCGAGGCACGGAAATTGCCGTTTTGTTGCGACGCCCGCCTGTTGAAGCGAATTCCGGGTGCGTTGAAACAATTCCGTAACAGAAATTCCATCACATCGTAATGGTCGGTCGTCAGAGTGCCGCCTCGTGAGCGCCAAGGCACGTTGGCGCCGCGGCGGCCGCCGCCCATCGCGTGCCGCTCGCTCCGGATTTTTCACTGACCTTACGGGAGTACGCAATGCGCAAGAACCTTATCGCCTCGGCCATGGCCGTGGCACTCGGGGGTATGTCGATCGCCGCTCATGCCGACGTCAACACCGTCGTCGGCGGCACCATGTTCGCCGACTTCAGCAACATCGATTCGACCAGCAAGGGCAAGGACAACGCGAACAAGGGCACCGGCCTCGACGTGACGCGTTTCTACCTGACCGTCGATCACAAGTTCGACGACTTCTGGTCGGCGAACCTGACCACCGACTTCAACTACCAGTCGACGTTGAGCCAGACTTCGTTGTTCGTGAAGAAGGCCTACGTGCAGGCGAAGTGGTCCAACCAGCTCGCCGTGCGCGCGGGTTCGTCCGACCAGCCGTGGATTCCGTTCGTGGAAGGCGTCTACGGCATGCGCTATATCCAGAACACGCTGACCGACCGCCTCGGCTACGGCAACTCGGCCGACTGGGGCATCCACGTGGCCGGCGCGGCGGACGACGGCTTCTGGAATTACGATTTCGCCGCGGTCAACGGCGGCGGCTATCGCAACCCGACGCGTTCGAACTCGGTCGATTTCGAAGCGCGCATCGGCATCCAGCCGATCAAGGGCCTGATGATCGGACTCGGCGGCTACAGCGGCTATTTCGGCAAGGACGTCGCGACCAATGATCAGGCAAATCCGCCGGTGCAGACGCGCAGCTTCACGCGCGGCGACGCGCTGATCGCGTACAACACCTCGAACCTGCGCCTCGGTGCCGAATACTTCACCGCGCACAACAACAAGAACAACATCACTTACACGATCACCAGCGTCGCCAACGGCACGCGCAGCTCGTACAAGGACAAGGCCGACGGTTACTCGCTGTGGGGCTGGTACTCGTTCATGCCGAACTGGGCGGTGGTCGGCCGCTACGACCACGCCAAGCCGCTCAAGGACACCGACACCACGCGCGAGGACGAGTTCGCGTTCGCCGGCGTCGAGTGGGCGCCGCGCAAGGGCATCAAGATCGCCGGCCTGTGGAAGCACTCGACGCTGCAGAACGACCCGCGTACGACCAACACCAAGACCGACGAGATCGGCGTGTGGACCGAAGTGAAGTTCTGATCGCATCCCTCCCTGCGTGAAACGAAAACGGCGGGCTTTCGGGCCCGCCGTTTTTTTGTCCGCGGATCGTCGCGGGAAAAAAGAAGGGCCCGGTCGAGCCGGGCCCTTCTTGTTCCAGCCGATTCGGCGGCGTTCGGTCAGCGTGCCAGTGGCATCACGTGGGCGATGTCGTTCTGTCCGGCGACAGTGAGGCGCCAGCCGCCGATCAAGCCGCCTTTCTCGATCGTCACTTCCGGACTCTGCACGCCGTGCGCGTAGACAGTGTCGTCGTTCAGCACTTCCCAGCGCTGGCCGTTCTCGAGGGTCAACACCGTGCCCTGGTGCCAGCCGGTGAATTCGCCCTTGAGCCGGCTGACGATCTTCTGTTGGTCGATCCTGGCCTGCGCCACCGGGTCGGGCGCAGCGCCCGCCGCCGGCAGCGCGGCGACGCCGGCCGTGCCCTGGGTGCCGTGCGACTGCAACCAGGTGTTCAGGCCCTTGAGCTGCTCGGGGCTGAGTTTGTCGAGGCCGTATTCGCGGAACTCCTTGTACGACATGCGTTCCTCGAGCGAGGAGAACGTGGGCTGCTGGGGATGGGTCAGGGTCGAAACGGCGAGGGCGGCGAGAGCGAGGGCGAACTTGCTCTTGCGGGAGACGGAATACGGCATGCAAAGACTCCGGGGAGGATGAAAACCGCAAGCCTAGGCGCAATGCATGACGGTCTGGTTACAGATGCAACGGGAATATTTCAATTGTGATTCTACCTGCGGCTCCCCGGCTCCCCGGCTCCCCGGCTCTCCGGATTCGGCGAAGCTCTTGGCACAGGATCGTGTACCGTCCCGAGATTGGCAGGCCGCGTCGAACCCGCAGCAAGTTCGGACTCGACCATGACGAATCAAGCACTTGCGTGCTTATTCGCGAGTCGGCCATGGCCGGAAGAGACTCGGCTCGTGCGGAGTTTGCAACCGCCGCCGCGCATGCCGTGCACCGAGCGTCCAAAGGTACGATGGCCCGATATCGGGTTGTAATGTATTTATAACAATCATCGGCGGCACGTGAGCCGGGCGGTAGTTTTGGATTGCGAACACGAAGGGTGAAGAGGTGAGTGGCAATTGCCGCTGCGAAGTCGCGGTCGTCGATGGCAGGCCGCGGCGGCGACGTTCGTACTTCTTGTCAACAACTTGAGAGCATTGGGAGGAAAGGTATGACTCTGTCCGTTGCATCCATGGCGCGCAGGCATCTGGCTGTCGCGTTGGCCCTCGCATTGTTCGGCCCGGGAGCCGCACTCGCCGCAACCTCCAAGGAGAAGGCGCTCGAAGCTCGCGTCGCCCAACTCGAAGCGCAGGTGCATGAATTGTTGAACGCGCAAAAACAGCAGCAGGCGCAGATCGAAGACACCAAGACCCGGGTCGCGGATACGCAGACGGAAGTAGCGGCCGCCAAGACCCAGGTTGCGGACGCCAAAGCCAAGGTCGACAAGATCGAAAAGGCGCCCAAGACCTTTACCACCGGTCCGGGTTTGTCGGTCGCGTTCCATGGCTTCATCAACGCCAACGCGTTCGGACAAAGCAATACCTTCAACTACGGCAATGGCTCGAACGCCGAGTATCCGGTCGCCGGTTCGCGCGGAGAACTGAGCGGTGTCGACATCCGCAACACGCGCTTCTGGCTCGACATAACCGGTGCGAAATTCGGCGAGAACTGGACCGGCGGTGGCCGCATCGAGATGGACTTCTTCGGTGGCTTCAACGGCGCCGGCGCGTACAGTCTGTCGCAGCCGACGCCGCGTCTGCGCCAGGCGTACCTGGATGTCGGCAACGCCGGTTCCGGCACGAACATCCGCGTCGGCCAGCAATGGGATCTGCTGTTCCCGATCGACATGGTTCCCGATTCGCTCACGCACGTGGCATTCCCGCTCGGATACGGCACCGGTCTGATCGGCTGGCGCTATCCGGGCGTGGTGTTGAGCCAGAATTTCGGCGACGGCGGCTCGGGGGTGAAGTGGCGCGCGGACGTCGGCGTCTTCGAAGGCAGTTGGAACAATCAGGGCGCCGCGGTCAATCACCTGACCTACGGTAACGCGGGTTTCCGTCCGCAGCTTGAAGCGCGCCTGCATGCGGAAGGTGCGAACTGGTCCGCATTCGCGGCGGCGCACTACGCGAGCATCGACCTCAAAGGCGTCGCGGGAACCGACCCGACGCCGATCAAGGCCAGTCTGGACAGCGTCGGCTACGAGGTCGGTGCCGCATTCCGGCCGGGGCCGTGGAACTTCAAGGCGCTGGCGTATACGGGAACCGGGCTCGGTCCCGTGTTCGGCGCGATGTCGCAGTTCGGCGACATCGACGAGACCGGCGGATATTTCCAGGCCGGTTACAAGTTGAACAAGAACTGGTCGGTGAACGCGTTCTTTGCCGAAGCGAAGCCGGTCCGCGACGACGTGGTCCGGTGGCTCGGCCGCGGCGCCAGCGGCGCCACGCGCAACGAACAGACGGCCTTGAACCTGATCTACGCCGACGGTCCGTACAAGTTCGGTATCGAGGCGATGCATGACCGCCTCCACGTCACCGCCGTAGGCAAAGCCGGCACCGATACCAGCGGCAATCAGGTCAGCTTGAGCGGACAATACAGTTTCTGAGCGTTGCCGCATCAGCGACACGGCAAAGGCCGCCCGCGATTGCGGACGGCCTTTGTTTTTGGTGCGCCGCGGCGAGCCTGAATCAGCGCATGCCGGTGAGGTAGTACGCCGCGATGACCACGAACACGGCGAGCGTCTTCAGGCAGGTGACCGCGAAGATGTCCTTGTACGACTGCCGGTGGGTCAGTCCGCACACGGCGAGCAGGGTGATCACGGCGCCGTTGTGCGGCAGCGTGTCCATGCCGCCCGAGGCCATCGAGGCGACGCGATGCAGCACTTCGGGCGGGATGCCGGCCGCGTTCGCCGCGGCGATGAAATCGTCCGCCATCGCCGCGAGCGCGATCGACATGCCGCCCGAGGCGGAGCCGGTGATGCCGGCAAGCGTGGTCACCGAGATCGCCTCGTTGACCAGCGGATTCGGGATCGCCTTCAATGCATCGCGGATGACGACGAAGCCCGGCAGTGCCGCAATCACCGCGCCGAAGCCGTATTCGGAGGCCGTGTTCATCGAGGCGAGCAGGGCGCCCGCGATCGCGGACTTGCTGCCTTCGGCGAACTTCGCCTTGATCTGGTGGAAGCCGAACAGGAGCACGAGCAGGATGCCGGCCAGCAGCGCGCCCTCGACCGCCCAGATGGCGGTGACCGCGGTCACGTCGACGCTGAGCGGCTTGGTTCCCGGAACGAGCGTGACATCGTGGGTCTTGCCGTAGCTGGCCTTGATCAGCATCGTGAAGAGGTAGTTGAACACGCCGACCGCGACCAGCGGCAGGATCGCGATCCACGGATTGACCAGCGATCCGGCGACCGGCTCGGGCTCATTGGCATGCCCCGTGCCGTAACCTTCGCCCGCGGCGAGCGCGGCGCGGCGGCGCCATTCGAGATAGGCAATGCCGCCGACGAAGATGAACAGGCCGCCGAGGATGCCGAGCCACGGCGCGGCGTAGACGTCGGTCTTGAAGAACGTGGTCGGGATGATGTTCTGGATCTGCGGCGTGCCGGGCAGGGAGTCCATCGTGAAGGTGAACGCGCCGAGCGCGATCGTGCCCGGGATCAGGCGCTTGGGGGTGTCGCCCTGCTTGAACATCTCGACCGCGAACGGGTATACGGCGAACACGACCACGAACAACGACACGCCGCCGTAGGTCAGCAGGGCGCAGACCAGCACGATCGCGACGATCGCACGAGAACTTCCGATCAGGCCGATCACGGCCGAGACGATGGCCTTGGAGAAGCCCGACAGTTCGATGACCTTGCCGAACACCGCGCCGAGCAGGAACACCGGGAAGTAGTTCTTGACGAAGCCGACCATCTTGTCCATGAACAGGCCGGAGAAGATCGGCGCCACCGCTGAGGGGTCGGTCAGCAGCACCGCACCGAGCGCAGCGACCGGCGCGAACAGGATCACGCTGTAGCCGCGGTAGGCCACGAACATCAGAAATGCGAGCGCGGCAAGGCAAATCAGAAAGCTCATGAACCACCTTCAATGAGGGAGTGAAAACGCGCATGAAGGCATCGCGAGCCAAGCCCTTGCACGTGCGACACGCAGAGGCATGAGCTTAAACGTTTTATCTGCGCCGGACCGGTGCGCGGGCTTATACCAAAGTCGAATATCCCCCGGGCGTCCCGATAAGCGGATCTCGCGGCGCAGTCGGCACCGAGGCGCACAAGATCAGCAAACAACAGTTGGCGCGTCGCGCAGCACGCACGGTCCCGCCGCCCTTTCCAGGGCGTAACGCCGTACGGCTCAGGGCATATCGTTAGCGCGAATCTCGATTGCCTGGAGCTTGACTCGAAAGATGCGCCGATCCGATCCTAGCTCCATCATTTCGTATCGTTTTTTGCCAGCGCGAGGGAGCCCATGCAGTCGAGAGTGAGAGCCGCCGTTGCGGGGGCGATGTTGAGTACGTACGCAATTCACGCCCATGCCTACGACTGGCTCAACGACTGGCGGACCCGGTTCAAGACCGACGCCGGTTACGAGTTCGGCAGCAAGGGCAATTTTCAAGCGGACATCAACGACTATTCCGGCGATACAACCAACCCGGCTGGCGGTGCGAAGATTCTAGAAGACCAGACGACCTGGCGGCGCAAGGAACTCTACGCATACGCCAAGGCACCGTTCGGCGTCGATGCCACCGCGGGCTACGATCTGCAGTCGAAGCTGTGGGTCGACAATTTCTTCCATTTCGGCAACAACAAAATCGGCGATTTCCGTCTCGGTCAATTCAAGACCCTGGTCGGCTGGGAAGAAGGCGTGATCAGTTCGACGGCGACGACGTTCCTCGAACGCGCGCTTCCCGTGCAAGCCGTCAACATGGGCCGCCGCCTCGGCGTGGACTGGACCTACCAGGGGCTGCCGCACTGGCTCGTGACCCTGGGTTATCAGAGCGGAGGCGATCTCAACGGCGACAACGATGGCCACGGTCCGTCCGCGCACGTCGTGTTCAATCCGCTCGAGGAGAAGAACGAAGTCGTCCATCTCGGCGTTGCGTTATCGCGCGAAAACCGCGGTACAACGACCGATGGCCGCGGCATTGCGACACTCCCGACAGCGCGCTTCCGAGCGCGCCCGGAGGCGAATCTCACCAGCACGCGACTCGTCGACTCCGGCAATCTGAAGAACGCCGGCGACATCGATCGCTTCGGCCTCGAAGGCGCATGGATCCACGGTCCGTTGCTCGCCCAGGGCGAATACCTCCGCTTCCGCGCCGATTTCAGCGACGTCAAACCGACCTACACCGGAGGCGGCTATTACCTGCTGGCCGCCTGGATGTTGACCGGCGAGAGCCGCGACTACAAAGCGGGCGCCGTCGGCAATGTCACGCCGGCACATCGTTACGGCGCGATCGAAATCGCCGCGCGTTACAGCGAAGTCGATCTCAATGACGGCACGGTGCTTGGTGGCATGCAACACGACTGGACGCTCGGGGCGAACTGGTACCTCGGCAGCCATCTCAAGTTCCAGGTCAATTACGTGCACGCTTACAGCAACAAGTACAACGCCGCGTTGAAGCGGTCCATCGAGATCGATCCGCGCATTTTCGAATTGCGCACGCAGGTCTATTTCTGAATGCGATCCCGTAGAGACTCCGTACAAGGAGTCCGCGTGGCAGTTCATCGGCGAGTCCGGCCGAGCGCGCTGTGGGCGGACACTGAGCGCAAATCGACAAGCCGAGGCTGAGCAGGTGCTCGCGCGGGCAGGCGGCCGACGCCGTGTCGCACCATGGTAAAATGCGCATTCGCGCGGCGTTTCGCCGCGGTTTTGCGCAAGGACACCCATGCCGTTGACCCAAGCCCGCACCATGCCCGGTGTGATGGAACTGCTGCCGCTCGACCAGATCGCGTTCGCCGAGATGCTCGACACGATCCGGCGCAATTACGAGCGCTTCGGCTTCCTGCCGATCGAGACGCCGGCGATCGAATACTCCGACGTGCTGCTGACCAAGTCGGGCGGCGAGACCGAGCGCCAGGTCTATTTCGTGCAGTCCACCGGCGCGTTGGAGAAGGGAGAAGACAAGCGCCCGGAGCTGGCGCTGCGTTTCGACCTCACGGTGCCGCTCGCGCGCTACGTCGCCGAGCACGAGCACGACCTGAGCTTTCCGTTCCGCCGCTACCAGATGCAACGCGTCTATCGCGGCGAGCGCGCCCAGCGCGGGCGCTTCCGCGAGTTCTACCAGTGCGACATCGACGTGATCGGCAAGGATGAATTGTCGATACGCTACGATGCGGAAATCCCCGCGGTGATCTACAGCGTATTCCGCGATCTCTCGATCGGACCGTTCACGATCTGGCTCAACAACCGCAAGGTCATGCGCGGCTTCTTCGAAGGCCTCGGCATCACCGACACCGAACGGCAGGCGCTGGCGCTGCGCGAGGTCGACAAGCTCGACAAGCGCGGCGTGGACTATGTGCGCGACACGCTGACGGGCGAGGGTTTCGGGCTGTCGACCGAGGCGGCGAAAAAGATCCTCGACTTCGTGCAGATCCGTTCGCACGGTCATGCCGATGCGCTGGCCAAGCTGGAAGCACTTGGGCAGGGCAGCGAGGTGTTCAATCAAGGCATCGCCGAACTGCGCGAGGTGCTGACGATGATCCGCGCGCTCGGCGTGCCGGAGACGCACTACGCGATCAACCTGTCGATCGCGCGCGGCCTCGACTACTACACCGGCACGGTCTACGAGACCACGCTCAACGACCATCCGCAGATCGGCTCGATCTGCTCGGGCGGGCGCTACGAGAACCTCGCCTCGAACTACACCAAGTCCAAGCTGCCCGGCGTCGGCATCTCGATCGGCGCGACGCGCCTGTTCTGGCAACTGCGCGAGGCCAAGCTGATCGACACCGCGCAGTCGACGGTCAAGGTGCTCGTCACGCAGATGGACGAAGCGCAGCTTCCCGCTTATCTCGAACTGGCCACGCAATTGCGCAACGGCGGCATCGCGACCGAAGTCGTGCTCGACGGCGGCAAGCTCGGCAAGCAGTTCAAGTACGCCGACCGCGCCGGTATCCGCTTCGTCGTCGTGCTCGGCTCCGACGAGATCGCCAAGGGCACGGTGACGGTGAAGGATCTGCGCAAGGAAGACCAGTTCGAAGTGCCGCGCGCGGAACTCGTGCGCACGTTGCGCGTGGAACTCGAACAAGCCGAGGCGATGAAGATATGAGCGCTCCGATTCATCTCGATGGTTCGAGCCTGACGCGCGTCCAGTTGGTCGCGATCGCGAAGACGGGCTGCAAGGTCGAACTCGATCCGGCGCAGCTCGCGAAGGTGCAGCGCACCGCCGACTTCCTCGCCGAGCAGGTGCAGCGCGGCGAGCCGATCTACGGCGTGAC
>JAFEFQ010000089.1 GCA_018240505.1 Pseudomonadota bacterium | reverse complement strand
GCGCGAATGTTCGCTCCGGCATCCTGCCTGCGCAGTCCGAGCACCGCCGGCGCGCGAGATGCCGAGCGTGGTAGCTTGTTCAGAGGTTCCCTTTGCTTCGCGCACGCCAGCGCCTATGCTGCGCGCTCGCACCCGCAAGGTCCCCGCCATGGCGAATGCCCTCGACAACGTGATGCGCATCCGCCGCCAGCAGCCGACGCGCCTGGAGGGCTTCGTCGACGCCTCGTTCGCGTTCGCGGTCACCCTTGTCGTCATTTCGATCGGCCACGTGCCCGCCTCGGTCGACGAGATGCTGACCGCGCTGCGCGGCATGCCGACGTTCGCGGTCAGCTTCCTGCTGATCGCGCGCATCTGGCTCTCGCATCGCGAATGGGGTCGTTTTTATGACCTGGAGGATGCGGCCGGTGTGGGCTTGAGCCTGCTGCTCGTCTTCATCGTGCTGGTCTATGTCTACCCGTTGCGCATGCTGTTCGCGCAGATGTTCATGGGATTCAGCGGCGGCGGCCTCGGCGACGGCTCGGTCAAGCCACTCGCCACCATCGAGGAACTGCGCGCGGCCTATCTCGTGTTCGGCCTCGGCTTCGCCTCGCTTTCCATCGTGTTCGTGCTGTTGTTCCGTCACGCGCTGCGCCACGCCGATGCGATCGGCCTCGCGCCTGCGGAGCGGACCTACACGCGCACGAAGATCGGCATCTGGAGCACCCAGGCCGCACTCGCGCTGGCGTCGATCGCCCTCGCCGGCTGCCTGCCGGCACTCGTCCGCGCGCTGCCCGGACTCGGGGCGGGGATATTCGCCGCACCCGGCCTTGTCTACGCGGCAAATATTTTTCTCAGCCGCATGCAGCGCGCGCGCTGCCGCCGCGCGATCGCGGCCTTGCCCGCCGGCCAATGAACCGCGCCGTCTACGTCACCGGCACCGACACGGGCGCCGGCAAGAGCCTCGCCGCGGCGACGCTGCTCGCCGTGCTCAATGCGAGCGGCCTGCGCGCGGCCGGCATGAAGCCGGTCGCGAGCGGCTGCGAGCACACCGCGACCGGCCTGCGCAATGCCGACGCCGAGCTGCTGATCGCGCACAGCGCGGGCGCACCGGCCTACGCGAACGTCAATCCGTACGCCTTCGCCGACCCGATCGCGCCGCATCTGGCCGCGGCCGATGCCGGCATCGAAATCTGCCTCGCGCGCATCGATGCCGCATTTGCCGCATTGTCCACAAATGTACAATTTGTCGTCGTCGAAGGCGTCGGCGGCTGGATGGCGCCGCTCGGGCCGCGGCTGATGCAGGCCGACCTCGTGCGCGCGCTGCACCTGCCCGTAATCCTCGTCGTCGGCCTGCGCCTGGGCTGCCTCAACCACGCGCTGCTCAGCGCGCGCGCGATCCGCGCCGACGGCGCCGAACTGGCCGGCTGGATCGCGAGCGGCGTCGATACGCAGATGGCGCGCCGCGAGGACAATCTAGCGACCTTGCGCGAGCGTCTAGGCGCACCTTGCCTCGGCGTGCTGCCGTACGCGGCGGCGCCCGATCCGGCCGTACTCGCGCCGCAGCTCGCCGCCGCGCGCCGCCTCCTGCGCGCCTGATCGCATGCCGCATTCGCCGCCGAAGCCGTTGCCGTGGTGGCCGCTCGCGTTGACCGCGCTGGCCGGCATCGGCTTCTTCGCCGCGTGCTACTACCCAGGCGCGATGTCGCTCGACAGCGCGGTGATCTGGTCGCAGGCGCGCGGCGCGCCGAGCACGAACATCTACGGCGCCGGCCTGCGCTGGCTTTGGCTGTTGACCGATCCGCTGTGGAGCGGGCCGGGGCCGCTGTTCCTGATCCAGCTCGCGCTGCTCTGGAGCGGACTGGCGCTGGTCGCGCGCGCGCTCGACGGCGGTCTGCTCATGCGCATCGCCTTCATGCTCGTCGCCGCCTTCGCGCCGGTCGTCTTCGTCCTGCTCGCGCACGTGTGGAGCGACGTGATGCTGCTGGCGACGCTCGCCTTCGCCGTCGGCGCGCTGCTGCGCTGGCGCGATGCGCACGGCACGGGCTGGCTGGCCGCGTTCTGGCTTGCGCTCGCCTTCGCGATGACCTTGCGCCACAACGTGCTGCCGGCCGCGCTGCCGCTGGTCGCGTATTGCGTATGGCTGCATCTGCGCGCGCGCGCGATCGCAGCGGCACGCAAATGCGCGGCGATGATGGCCGTCGTGCTCGTGCTCAGCCTCGGTTTGCAGGCGATCGGCACGCTGAGCGCACAGGCTGCGCAGCGGCACTACACGCTCTGGCCGGCGACGGCGATGTGGGATCTCGCGGCGATCTCCCTCGACGCCAATCGGATGCTGTTGCCGCCCGCAACGCGCAAACCCGAGTTGACCCTCGACGATCTGCGCTCGGCCTACACGCCCTGGTCCAATGTGCCCATCTTCACCGCGACGCAGGGCCGCGTGATCGGGCCGTTCTTCCTGCCCGACGAGGCGGCCGTGGCCGAACTGCGCACAGCCTGGCTCGACGCGATCGCGGATCATCCCGCCGCCTACGCCGCACAGCGCTGGCGCCTGACCCGCGCGCTGTTCGGCAGCAAGCCGCACGACTGGCCGCACGAACTCGTCTACGTCGACGAGGAACAGGCATTCCGCGACAACCCGCCCGTGACGCCGAACCGGTCCGTCCTGCACGCGGCATGCATGCGCGTCGCCGAAACCCTGCGCGACACGATCGTGCTCGCGCCGTGGCCGTATCTCGCGATCGGCGTTGCCGCGCTCGCCCTGGCCTGGCGCCGCCGTGCGCGCGCGAATGCGCAGGCCGCGCTCGCCGTGCTTGCGAGCGGCCTCGCCTATGCGGCGCCGTTGCCGCTGATCGCGCCATCGGCCGAGTTGCGCTATCTCGGCTGGACCTGCCTCGCCGCCGTGATCGGCACCGCGCTGGTGCTGGCGAGCAGGTTGCAAACGGGCGCCGAGGCCAATATGTCGGACTGATAGACTCGACATCCCGTCGAAACAAAACAGGAGCAGCCCATGCCCGGCTCGAAACAGACGTTCTTCATCGTCGTGTCCGATCTCGCCAAGGCGCGTGGGCAGATTCCGTCGCTGTCCTACAGCGGCAATTCCGCCGAGGGCTTCGCCGCGGAACTGCAGGCTGCGCTGCGCGAGCCGGGCCTGTGGGAGCGCTGGCGCTCGATGCAGCCCGATCCCGACGCGGTCGATCCGCTGCTCGGCGCGAGCGACGCGCAAGCCGTCGTCGACGCACACCAGTCCGACCTGCACTGCGACCTGAAGATCACCACGGTGCTGCCGCATGCGGTGCTCAAGCACCGGCTCGGCCTCTTGATCGGCGCGAACTGGACGCTGCGGGATGTGAGTTAGGTGTCGTTGGAGCCAAAGACAAATCGAATGTCGGCTTCGCCGACATGACGTGGATGTAGGCCAAACGGCACATGCCCTTCGCCACGCAACCTCGCTACGCTGCGCGTCCCTCGCGCGCATGCGCGAGCCTTTCCCGTTCCACAGCAATTCCGTCTAGAGATTTTCCATCATGCCCAGTCTTCGCCCGATCGCCCTCGCCATGAGCATCGCCTTCGCCGCCCACGCCCAAACTCCGCAAAAGCCCGTCGAGCCGACCAAGGCCGCGGAAACCGCGACCGCGGTCAACCCGTTCTTCGCCGCGAGCACGCTCCAGTACCAGGCGCCGCCGTTCGACAGGATCCACGACGCCGACTACGCGCCGGCATTCGACGAGGGCATGAAGCAGCAGCTCGCCGAGGTCGACAGGATCGCCGACCAGAGCGACGCGCCGACGTTCGACAATACGATCGTCGCGCTGGAAAAGACCGGCGCGACGCTGACGCGCGTGTCCAAGGTGTTCTTCGCCCTGGCCCAGGCGAACACGAACGACGAGATGCAGAAGATCCAGGAAGAGTTCGCGCCCAAACTCGCCGCGCACCAGGACGCGATCTTCCTCAACGCCAAGCTCTATGCGCGCGTGAAGAAGCTCTACGCCAGCCGCGAATCGCTCGGCGCCGACCCCGAATCGCGCCGCCTGCTCGACCGCTACCACCTCGCCTTCGTGCGCGCGGGCGCGGAACTGTCCGCGGCCGACCAGGCCAAGCTCAAGGAGCTGAACAAGGAAGAGTCCTCGCTGTCTACCGCGTTCCAGCAGAAGCTGCTCGCCGCGACCAAGGCCGGCGCGCTCGTGATCGACGACAAGGCCCAGCTCGCCGGCTTCAACGACGGCGATCTCGCCGCGGCGCTCGAGGCGGGCAAGAGCCGCAAGCTCGACGGCAAATACGTCGTCGCGCTGCAGAACACGACGCAGCAGCCGGCGCAGGAATCGCTGAGCGACCGCGCCACGCGCGAGAAGCTGTTCAAGGCCTCGATCGACCGCGCCGAACACGGCGATGCGAACGACACGCGCGCGACGATCCAGCGCCTGGCCGAGCTGCGCGCGCAGAAAGCCAGGCTGCTCGGCTACAAGACCTGGGCCGACTACAGCCTCGCCGACCAGATGGCGAAGACGCCAGCCAACGCGATCAAGCTGATGACCGGCATCGTCCCCGCCGCGGTCGCCAAGGCCAAGGACGAGGCCGCCGGCATGCAGAAGCTCGTCGACGCGCAGAAGGGCGGCTTCAAGCTCGCGCCGTGGGACTGGCAGTTCTATTCCGAGCAGGTGAAGAAGAAGGACTACGACCTCGACCAGAACGAGATCAAGCAGTACTTCGAGATCGACAACGTGCTGCAGAACGGCGTGTTCTTCGCCGCGAACAAGCTCTACGGCGTGACGTTCAAGGAGCGCCACGACCTGCCGGTCTACCAGAGCGACGTGCGCGTATTCGAAATGTTCGACAGCGACGGCAAGTCGATGGCGCTGTTCTACGCCGACTACTTCAAGCGCGACAACAAGTCCGGTGGCGCGTGGATGGACAGCTTCGTCGACCAATCCGGCCTGCTCGGCACCCACCCGGTCGTGTTCAACGTCTGCAACTTCGTGAAGCCCGCCCCGGGCCAGCCTGCGCTGATCAGCCACGACGACGTGATCACGATGTTCCACGAATTCGGCCATGCGCTTCACGGCCTGTTCTCGAACGTGAAGTATCCGTACCTCGCCGGCACCAACGTGCCGCGCGACTTCGTCGAGTTCCCCTCGCAGTTCAACGAACACTGGGCCGACGAACCCACTGTCTTCGCGAACTACGCCAGGCACTACAAGACCGGCGCGCCGATGCCGCAGGAGCTGGTCGCGAAGATCAAGCGCGCCGGCACCTACGGCCAGGGCTTCGCCACGACCGAATACCTCGGCGCCGCGCTGCTCGACCAGGCCTGGCACGGCCTGCCCGCCGGCGCGGCCAGGCAGGACGTCGACAAGTTCGAGGCCGCCTCGCTCAAACGCTACCAGGTCGACTACGCGCTCGTGCCGCCGCGCTACCGCACGAGCTACTTCGCCCACATCTGGGGCGGCGGCTATTCGGCCGGCTACTACGCCTACCTGTGGACCGCGGTGCTGCGCGACGACGCCTGGTACTGGTTCAACGAACACGGCGGCATGACCCGCGAGAACGGCCAGCGCTTCCGCGACATGGTCCTCTCGCGCGGCGGCACGCAGGAAACCGATGCGCTCTACCGCGCCTGGCGCGGCCGTGACCCGTCGGTCGAGCCGCTGCTCGAAGTGCGCGGACTGAAACCCGCGAAGGCCGCCGAATCGAAGTAGACTTTCCGTCGGCACCATCCATTCACCGATCGCGCCGCTCTGCGGCGCGACGTTTTTTGCGAGAGGCAATCCATGTTCCGCACCCGCATTCTTCTCCTCGTCGCCGCCGTCGCGCTGGCCTCGTCCTGCTCGACGCTGACGGACAAACCCGCATCCGCGAACAAGGACGCCGCCAGCGACATCACCGATCCGTTGACCGGCAATCCGCTCGCCGAGCCGAGCACGCTGCCGTTCGAGGCGCCGCCGTTCGACAAGATCCGCGACGGCGACTTCCAGCCGGCGATCGAGGAAGGCATGCGCCGCCAGATCGCGGAAGTGAAGCGCATCGCGAACAACCCGGAAGCAGCGACGTTCGACAACACGCTGGTCGCGCTGGAAAAGACCGGCGCGCTGCTGACGCGCGCACAGCGCGTGTTTTCCGCGCTCGCGCAGGCGAACACGAACGACATCCTGCAGCGCGTGCAGAAGGAGGAGGCGCCCAGGCTCGCCGCACACAGCGATGCGATCTTCCTCGACGCGAAGCTGTTCGCGCGGGTGAAGTCGGTCTACGACAAGCGCGCCGGCCTCGGCCTCGACGCCGAATCGCTGCGCCTGACTGAACGCTACTACCGCCTGTTCGTGCGCGCCGGTGCGCAACTGTCGGCGGGCGACCAGGACCGGCTGCGCGACTACAACAAGGAGTTGTCCTCGCTGTCCACCGAATTCCGCAGCAAGCTGCTCGCCGCGACCCGCGCCGGCGCGCTCGTCGTC
>JAFEFQ010000088.1 GCA_018240505.1 Pseudomonadota bacterium | reverse complement strand
CGTTGATCAGCAGCAGCGAGCGCTGGGTGCCGAGGCCGCGCAGCGAGATCGTCGAGGCGCCGGTACCGCCGCCGTTGTTGACGTTGGGATTCATGGCGTTGCCGGCCATGGCCGGGAGCTGCTGGATCAGGTCGCCGAGGGTGACCTTGCCCGACTTCTCGATCGCGGCATGGTCGATGGTGAGAACCGGGTTGGCCGTTTCCATGTCGACGCGGCGGATGTTCGAGCCGGTGACGACGATGGTTTCTAGGTTCTGGCTTTTCTTGTCGCCGGTGTCGGCGTTCTGCGCCTGGGCAGTCGTGGTGACGCCCGTGGCAGCGGCGAGGCAAGCGAGCGAAGTTCCGGCCAGCGGCCATGCGCGCAGGGCATTGCGTATCGCGGCGCTGAGCTGAATCTGAGGCATAGTGATCTCCTGAAAAAATTAAAGTCTGGTGGCCGGGGCAGGCCGGCAGTCCAGCGTTACAAAATCGTTGTGAGGAGATGTGATCAGGAATGGCCGCTCGTTTTGCCGCGATTGCGCGCTGGCGCGAGGCCGCGCGGACGAGGCCGATGTCCGGCTTTTCGCCGCGCGCGATCGGCAATTCCTGCAACCCGCGCAGCGCGGCGAAGCGGGAACATGGTTTCGCCACGAATGAATGAACGAGCCGAGTGGAAACCCATGCAGCAGTCCGGACGAATCATTGCGCTGTACCTCACCTTGTCGCTGACGACCGGCGCGACCGGTGCGCTTGCCTGCGAGGCGCAGAGCGGGGCCGAGCGCGCGCACCTGGTCGAGCTGTACACGAGCGAAGGCTGCAACTCGTGTCCGCCTGCGGAAAAGTGGATGAGCTCGATCCGCGACAAGCAGGGCCTCGTCGGGCTCGAATTCCACGTCGACTACTGGGATTCGACGGCCTGGCACGATCCTTACGCGAAGCCGGCCTGGGCGCGGCGCCAGGAAGCGAAGGCCCGGCATGCCAGGGCGCAGGTGTATACGCCGCAGGTCTGGCTCGATGGCGGGTTGTGGAAGAGCTGGCCCAAGGGTGATGCGCCGGGCGCGGCACAGTCAGCCTCGGCACAGACGCCGCCCAGCCTGCGCGTATCCGCCGAGATCGGCGACAGCGTCAAGGTGCGCCTGCAGGCGAGTGCGATCGAGAATCCCGGGCGCAAGCGTTTCTATGTCGCCCTGACCGAGAACCGGCTGGCGCAGGACATACGCGGCGGCGAGAACAAGGGCCGCCGTCTCGAGCACGATCAGGTCGTGCTCGATTTCATTGGGCCGCTGCGCTTGCCGGAGGCGCAGGTCGAGTTGAAAGTCCCCGCGGCCATGGCCTTGCCGAATGCCGCCGTTGTCGCCTTCGTGCAGGACGAGGACGGCGGCGAAACGGAACAGGTCCAGCGCCTGCCGCTGACGGAGTGCAAACGATGAACACCACGACCCTGCGCGAGATCTCGCTCGGCGTTGACCGGTCCGGTCAGCGCCGGCCTGCCGCATGGCGGACCGTGCTCGGCGCGGGCGCGGGCGCCGCGACGCTCGACCTGATCTACGCCTGCACGCTCTACTACCTCGTCCGTGGCGTCGGGCCGCAGCGCGTGCTGCACACGATCGCCAGCGGCATCTACGGGCAGGCGGCGTACACCGGCGGCTGGACGACGGCCGCGGTCGGTTTCGTCGCGCACTATTCCATCCTGATCGTCGCGGCGTCGTGGTATTTCCTCGCCAGCCGCTATCTGCGCGCGCTGCGCGAGCATGCCGTGGCCTGCGGCATCGCCTACGGCGTCGCGATCTACTGCACGATGAATTTCGTCGTCGTGCCCTTGTCGAACTCGCCGCTCGCGGCGCGCGCCTTCGATATCACGTTCACCTGGCCGCGCGCGAGCGACTTCGGCATGCATCTGATCTTCGGCCTGATCATCGCGCTGAGCACGCGCCGCCATTGGCGGCAGGCCTGATGCGAAGAGCCGGGCATTGCGCCCGGCTCCTTGTTTCCTCTTCGACGCGCGCGCGTCGCTAATCGAAATTGCGCGTCACGCGGAAGCCGATCGTGCGCGGCTGGATCGGCGTGATGTAGTACTGGCCGAAGACGCCGGAGTTGACATCGCCGCGCGGCTGCACGCAATGCGAGATGTCGCACTCGGTATAGCGGTTGATTTCGCCGCGACTGTCGAATGCGTTCTTCATGTAGACGTCGAACATCCACGCGTCCTTCTTCAGGCCGGCGGACAGGTCGACCGAGCCGTAGCCGGGCATGTCGCCGATCAGGTTGTTCTGCGCGATGCGCAGGTCGGTGCGGCGCCGGCCTTCGAAGAAGCCGGCGGCCTGGAAGTAACCTTCGCCGCCGAACGCGTCGAACACGTAGCGCGCGCTGAGATTGCCCTTCTGTTTCGCCGCGGTCGGCAGACGCGTGCCTTTCGGTGCGAGCGGCGCGCTCGGCGACACATCGGGGAGCGACGGATCGGTGCAGTCCGCGCTCGAGACCGGATCGCCGTTGGCCTTGGTCAGCCCGCAGTAGTTCGCGGTCAGCACCGAATTCAGATAGGTGAATCCCGCGGACAAGGTGAGATTGTAGGTCGCAGCCCAGGTCAGGTTCGTTTCGAGGCCGCGGATGCGCGCCTGGTTGGCGTTCTTGATTTCGGTGAGGCCGTTCGCACCGAGAATGGCGAACTGGAAGTCCTTCCAGTTTTCCTGGAACACCGCGCCGTTCCAGCGCAGGCGGTGGTCGAGCCATTCGGTTTTCCAGCCGAATTCGTAGTTGGTCAGGATGTCGGCCTGATACGGATGCAGACCGGGGCGCCGGTTGATGCCGCCGGGACGGAAGCCTTCCGACCAGGTCGCGTAGATCATCTTGTCGTTGTCGATTTTGTAGGTGAGGTTGGCCTTGCCGACGTGGTCGTTCTGTTTGGTCGTCTGGTCGACGTCCGAGCACGGCGCGCCGTCGAACTTGTAGTCGCTGAAGCAGATCGCTTCGCCCTGCGATGAGCTGTAGCCGGGGCCGAAGCCGAAGAAACCGCGCAGGCTGTTCTCGGTGTGGAAGAAACGCGCACCGAGCGTGGCGGTGAGCTGGTCGGTGATGTCGTAGCTCGCCTCGCCGAACACGGCGTAGTCTTCATCGACGCGATGCTGCTTGGTCAGCCACAAGGTGCCCGGCCAGCCGGTGATCGAAGTGTCGTCGGCGAGACCGGTGATCTGGTAGTTCTGGAAGATGCGGTGCGACTGGCGCTCGGCGAAGAATCCGCCGACGAACCGGAAGCGCTGATCCTTCGGCGATGCGATGCGCAGTTCGTGACTCGATTTCGCGTAGATGTCTTCGCCGTGGATATGCTGGCCCGGGTTGATGTAATTGCCGTTGTTGTCCTTGAGGTAGGAACCGTAGCCGACCAGCGTGTCGTACCAGAACCCGTAGTCGGCGTAATCCTGGTCGACCCAGTCGCTACGGTTGAGGTGCGAGTAAGCATAGACGAGATCGAAGTTGCCGATCTTGCCTTGCACGGTCAGCGCGCTCTGCACCCAGCGGTCTTCCTGCCATTCCGGATAGCCGTGGCTGACCTTGAGATCGCCGATCTTCGGGTCGAACGAGTAGACGCCGCCATTGTGCTGGCTCTGGCCCATGATCGTCGGCGAGATCGACCAGTCGTCGTTGAGGTCGAGCTTGAGCGCCGCGCGCGCGCCCTTCAGCCAGGACTCGTTGTAGGCATCGTGCACGCGGCTGGCGTTGCTCGCGGTGATGCCCGAGGTCGGATAGGTGCGCGCGCCGAGCACGTTGTCGATGTAGCCGCCGTCGTGTTCGTCCCAGCCGACCACGCGCAGCGCGAGGTTTTCGCGCAACGGCACATTGACGAAGCCCTCGACCGTGTAACCCATGGTGCCGTGCGCGATCGAGTTGATCTCGGTGCTGACGCTCGCTGCGAACGCGCTCGGGTCGGGCTTGTTCGTGATGATGCGGATCGTGCCGGCCTGCGAACTCGCGCCATACAGCGTGCCCTGCGGGCCGGCCAGCGCCTCGACGCGCTGGACGTCGTAGATGTGCACGTCGAGCGCACCCTGGATCGTCGTGATCGGCTGTTCGTCAAGATAGATGCCGACACTGGGCATGGAGGCGGAGTGATTCGCAACACCGTTGTTGCCGACACTGCCGCTGGTAACCCCGCGCATGAATACCTGGGAGAAGCCGGGCGATGCGCTCTGGATGGACACGCTCGGCAGCATCTTCACGTAGTCGGTCAGTCCGTTGACGTTCATCTCGCTGAGTTTGTCGGTCGAGAGCACGTCGATCGACAGCGCCACCGCCTGTGCATTCTCGGTGCGCTTCTGCGCGGTCACGGTGACTTCGCCGAGCGAAGCGGTGGGTTTTTCGCCCGACGGCTGCTGCGTGCTCGATTGCTGTGGCGCCTGGTCCGCTTCTTCGGCCGCGTAGGCACCGGAGAGGCAGGCAAGATGGATCGCCGCGGCAAGCGGCAGGCGAACACACACCGAGCGGCCGCGATGGCGCGATCGGACTCCGGGACAGGTCTTCGTCACGATGGATTCTCCCAATGAAATGCAACGTTGCGATTGGATGCGGTGCGTCCCCACGCGGCCGCGTTGGTTACCCACTTCTTGTTCTAGCTTGCTCGAACTCCGTCAACGTGTCGCCGAGTGCCTCCTTCAGCGGAGTCAGCCAAGGCTCGTAGTGCTGCCAGTGATCGACGCCGGCCTTGTAGATCGGCTGGCGTACCTGTTCTGAACTGGCCGTGCGCACGGGCCGTTCGTTCTCGAAGAAACGCAGCACGCCGTCCTCGAACGGCAGGCCGCAGTAGTCGAGGAGCGCGCGCACTTCGTGTTCGGTATCGGCGACCATGCTCTCGTACACCACGCGATGCACATGGCCGGGCAGCACGGAATCAAAGTGCCGCATCAGTTCGACGTAGTCGCGGTAGTAGCGGCCGATGTCGGCAAGGTCGTAGGCGAAATTCTGTCCGCGGGCGAAATGCTGGCGGAAGCACGACCAGCCGCAGGCGAGCGGATGGCGGCGCGCGTCGATGATCTTCGCGTTCGGCAGGATCAGGTGGATCAGGCCGACGTGGGCGAAGTTGTTCGGCATCTTGTCGATGAAGTACGGGCGCCCCAGTTTGCGATGCTTGGCCGAGCGCGTGAGGTATTCCTCGCCTAGCGCGCGCAGTTCCGCGCCGTCCATGCGCGTGAGCGCATCGTGATAGGCGCCCGGCTCGCGGCTCGCGGAGGCTCGGCGCAGCGCACGCGTGATCGAGGTCAGTTCGGGCAGTTCCATCGTGCCCTCGACCTGGGAGTGGCTGGACAAAATCTGCTCGATCAACGTGGAACCCGCACGAGGTAGGCCGACGATGAAGATCGGCTCGGGCGAAGGCGAGCCCAGGCCTTTGCGTCGCGCGAAGAATTCCGCCGTGTAGATCTGCTTCGCACGCGCGAGCCGCGCCGACGTGTCGTCGGCGTGGTAAGGCGCAAGTTTGAGGCGCAGCGCGTTGCCGCTCGCGTAATGCGTGAACGAGGCGGCGTAGTCGGCGCGGTCTTCGAGTGCCTTGCCGAGCGCGAAATCGAGGTGCAGGCGCCGGTCCTGGTCCACTTCGGCGTCGCCCAGCCGCGGATCGGCGAGCGCGGCGCGCATCGCCGCAATCTCGGCGTCGTCGAAGCGGAAGGTCTTGAGGTTGGCCAGGCTCCAGTAGGCCTCGCCGAAACCGGGGTCGAGCCGGATGCACTCGCGGTAGGCGTCGATCGCGCGCGCGGTGTGTCCCTCGGTCTTCAGCGCATGGCCGTAGCTGAGCCAGGCATGCACCTGCTGCGGATGCTCGCGCAGCAGCGCTTCGTAGATGGCGATCGCGGGCTGATATTCGCCGACGCGGCAGAGCACCGCCGCCTTCAGGTTGCGGTATTGCGGGTTCGCCGGATCGTCGCCCAGCAACACGTCGAGTTGGGCGAGCGCCTCGGTCGGCTTGTTCGCACGGTGCAGCACGATCGCAAGGTTGTGCCGCGCCTCGCGGAAGCCGGGCGCGAGTTCGAGGCAGCGGCGCAGCAGGTTTTCCGCATCCTCGATGCGGTCGACGCGCACCGCCAGCTCTGCGAGCATGCGGATCGCGACGACATCGGTCGGCGCTTCGCGCAACTGCGCGCGCAGGCGCGCCTCGGCATCGGGAATGCGATTGGCGGCGAGCGCGGCCGCGGCCTGCATCAGTACCGGATCGTGGATGCTGTGGCGGACGTGCTCGAGATAGGCGTCGGCGGCGTCGGCAGCGTCGCCGGCGGCGAGCAGGCGGTCACCGAGCGCGCGCCAGATCTGCGGTTGGGTCGGGGTGCGTGCCGCTGCCGTGCGCAGTCTGGCGAGATTCGATGCGCTGTCGGTCCCGCTTTGGAGCATGCGAGGTCTCGTCGGCCATGGGGTGCTCCGCTACGCCTGGAGCGGGGTGGCGGGCATCGCCACCCCCGGGTGTCGATATTGCAACAAGTCCGCAACAACCGCCACCAATTCTCCTGTTCGGCGAACCGGTGCGCACTACCAGTGGAACGTCGCCTTGCCATAAACGTAGGCACCGTTGAAGCCGGCCGGCGAGGCCGTGCTGTAGACGTACTGGCCGTTGGTCGAGTTCGCGTACAGCACTTC
>JAFEFQ010000087.1 GCA_018240505.1 Pseudomonadota bacterium | reverse complement strand
CGCTTGCGAGCGTGGCGGAGCCGGGCAGCACGAACACGTCGATCAGATGCTGGCCGTGGCGGTAGACGAGTACCGGCAGGCGTGCATTTCCCGCGTAGTCGATGCGGCCGCCGACGAGGGCGAAGCCCTGTTCGGCGAAGTCGTGGACGACCGGCGCGATGTCGATCTTGCCTTCGAACCACGGCTTGACCGTGTGCCGGTCGGTCGAGACGACGTCGACCGGCGATGCGGCGGCGAGCGCGCGCCAGTGGCTGGCGAACAGGTCGCGCGCGAGCTGTGCGCTCGCGGATGCCTGTGCGGATTCGCTGCGGCGGTTCGGCGAATCCCACAGCGAGACGGCCATGCCGCCCGCGGCGAAGGCGAGTACGGTCGACGCGGCGTAGGCGAGCCAGCGCGGCGCTGACCGGGCAGCGCGGCGCGGCGCAACCGGCTGCGCCGCAGCGGTCTGCGCGGCGGCGAGTTTCTCGATGCGCTTGCGCAGCAGCTCCGGCGCGACATGACGCGGCGCGTCCCGACGCAGCGTCGTGCGCAGCGCGTCGAGTTCGATCAACGCGGCGCGGCAGTCGGGGCAGGCATCGAGATGCGCCTCGAATTCGCGGCCCGCGGCGCGGTCGAGCTCGCCGTCGAAGTAGAGCGGAAGGGTGTCTTGTGCGGTCTTACAGTCCATGCCTCACCTCACTGGCCGCGGTGCCGGCCAAGGCTTTTTGCAACAACGCGCGGCCGCGCGCGAGACGCGACATCACGGTGCCGATCGGCGTCTGCAGCACGTCGGCGATTTCACGATAGGAGAGTTCCTCGATCTCGCGCAGGATCAGCGTTTCACGGAATTCGTCCGGCAGCTCGCGTAGCGCGCGCGCGATGAGGGCGCGGCGTTGCGCCTGATCGAGACGGTCCTCGACTTCGTTGGCTTCGCTGCGCGGCAGCAGTTGCTCGGCGCGACTGCGCGCCGGGTCGTCGTCGTTCGCCGCGCTGTCGATCGAGATATTGCGCCGGTCCTTGTTGCGCGTTTCCAGCCGCGCAAGGCAGCAGTTGCGTACGATCGCCAGCCACCAGGCGCGCGCGCTGCCGCCGGCATAGGTATCGGCCGCGCGCGCGGCGCGCAGAAACGCGTCGTGCACCGCATCGGCCGCGTCCTGCTCGTTGCCGAGCAGCCAGCGTCCGAGGTTGTAGGCTGCGTCGAGATGATGCAGCGCGAGCTCGCCGATCCAGCCGGGTGCCGTAGTCGTGGTCACTTCACCGAGTCTCGCTACTTTGGGAAACGCCGCAAAACCGCGTTCGAGGCGTTGAGGGGCTTTCCTGGGCTGTCATTGCTTGCGCACATGCACGATGCCGGTCATGAACGGGTGCACCGTGCAGAGATAAGCGTAGTCGCCTTCCGCGGCGAAAGTATGCTCAAACCTGTCGTTCGTATCCAGCGCCTTGGAGTCGAAGGCCTTGTCGGCGGCGGTGACCGTGTGCGGGATTTCGTCGTGGTTGGTCCAGACGATCCTGGTGCCGGGCGCGACCGTGATTTCCTTCGGGCCGTAGAGGAATTTCGCGATATCCACGGTCGTCGCCGCGACGGGCGCAGCAGGCGCGGCGAAAAGTGACGGCGCGGCGAACGCGACGCCGAAGACGACGGCGAGGAAGAGGGCGGCGCCTGCCGGTTTGGCGCAGGCGCGGATGAATGCGGCGTACATATATATGCGTGTCCTTGGATTCGAAGATGTTCTTTGCCCGTCATTCCCGCCTTCGCGGGAATGACGGAGCGGGTGGATCAGCGCTCCAGCGGCCGGTCGATCAGCGCCAACTCGCGCTTGCCGCGCACGACGCTGAGCTGGCGGATGCCGAGGCGCTTGCCGAGTTCGCCGGCCGGCACCTTGAGCGGCCCCGGTTCGCCGACGCCTTCCTGTCCCGGAGTCGGCAGTGGATAGGCGAGCGACATCGCCGTGTGCAGGGCGACGTTGCCCTCGACCTTCTGCAGCACCTGATGGATGTGGCCGTTGAGCACGGTGACCGAGCCGAACGGGCGCAGCAGAGCCATCGCCTGGTCGGCATCGGCGGTGCCCCAGCCCCACGGCTCCCACACGGTCCACATAGGAATGTGGGCGAGGAGGACAATCGGCGTCGAATGCGAAACGTGGGCGAGGTCGGTCTTGAGCCAAGCGAGCTGTTCGTCGCCGAGCGAGGTCATCGTGCCCATCTTGAAGTTGAGCGTGTTGGTCAGGCCGATGAAATGCACGCCGCCCTGGTCGAAGCTGTACCAGCCTTTGCCTTTGCCGTCGTGATCGAAGAATTTGAGGTAGCCGCTCAGGCCGTCATCGATCGTGTCGTGCTCGCCAGGCACGGTGTGCAGGCGGTCGACTTTCAGTTCCTGGAACAGCTCGCGGGCCTGGCCGAATTCGTCGGGCCTGGATAGATGCGAGATGTCGCCCGTGTGCACGATGAAGGCCGGCGCCTGCGGCAGCGCGTGGATGTCGGCGACGGCACGCCGATAGGATCCGACGATGTCGGGGTTGGCGGGCTTGTTGAAGCCGAAATGGGTATCGCTGATCTGCACGAAGGTCAGTGCGTTCTTTGCGGCAGCCGGCGGCTTGCCATCCGTGGTCGCGCCGAGCGCACGCGGTACACCGCCGGCCACGGACCAGACCACGGCGGCGCCGGTCCAGGCCGCCAGACAGCTGAGCGCCTTGCGGCGGGCGGGATCGTGCGCGTCATCGCGGGGAAGGAGCGGGGTGGGATCGATCGTGTCCATGGCGGTTTCCTGGCAGTGGTCGGGGGACTCGACCGACAAGATCGTCCACGGCACGGTTTTATTCCCGGCATCGGAGATTGGCGCCGCCGATCGCGAGGCCGGCGGCCCGCGTCGAGGTCGAGGCCGGCTCGGTCCCGGCTGTGCCGGCCAGGCACATGCGCCGAGTTTCCCTGTGCGATAATTCGCGTCCTGCTTTCGGACACGCCTGCCATGACGCAGAAAACGATCTTGAATGACGCCCACCGCGCGCTCGGCGCGAAGATGGTCGACTTCGGCGGCTGGGACATGCCGCTCAACTACGGCTCGCAGATCGAGGAGCACCATGCCGTGCGTCGCGATGCCGGCATGTTCGACGTGTCCCACATGACCGTGGTCGACCTGCACGGCGCGCGCACGCGCGAGTTCCTGCGCCACCTGCTCGCCAACAGCGTCGACAAGCTCAAGGCGCGGGGCAAGGCGCTGTACTCGTGCATGCTCAACGAGCAGGGCGGCGTGATCGACGACCTGATCGTCTATTTCCTCGCCGAGGATTTCTTCCGCGTCGTCGTCAACGCGGCCACGCACGACAAGGATCTGGCCTGGATCGGCAAGCAGGCCAAGGCATTCGATGTGAAGGTCGCCGAGCGCGCCGATCTCGCCATGATCGCGGTGCAGGGACCGAACGCGCGCGCCAAGGCGCAGTCGCTGTTGTCGCCGGCGACGCGCGAGGCGGCAGCCAAGGTCGGCAAGTTCGCCGCGATCGAGGGAGACGGGTTGTTCATCGCGCGCACCGGCTACACCGGCGAGGACGGCTACGAAATCATCGTGCCCGAAGCCGACGCGGTCGCATTGTGGAACAAGTTGAAGGACGCCGGCGTCGCGCCGGCCGGTCTTGGTGCGCGCGACACGCTGCGCCTGGAAGCCGGCATGAATCTCTACGGCCAGGACATGGACGAGGCGATCACGCCGTGGGAAGCCGGGCTCGCCTGGACCGTGTCGCTGGAACCGGGGCGCGACTTCATCGGTCGCGCCGCACTCGAAAAACAGAAGGACGAAGGCGTGCCGCGCGCGTTGGTTGGGCTCGTCATGGACGAGAAGGGCGTGCTGCGCCACGGCCAGCGCGTCGCCACGCCGCAGGGCGATGGCGAGATCCTGTCCGGTACGTTCTCGCCGACCCTCGGCAAGGCGATCGCGTTCGCGCGCGTGCCCGCGGGCGCGAACGCGGGCGTCGAGGTCGACATCCGCGGCAAGCTCGTACCGGTGCGCCTGGTCAAGTACCCGTTCGTGCGCGACGGCAAGGCCTGCGAGGGCATTTGACCGGCACCGGATCGACGCGCGCGGAAGTTGGATGTTCGCCCGCGCCGGCACGGTGTAAAATTCGCCGCCCGTTCCCTCCAACGTATCAGCTACCACTCAGGATTGAAGCCATGAACGAAATTCCCGGCGATCTGAAATTCATGAAGTCCCACGAGTGGGCGCGCGTCGAGGACAACGGCAACGTGACCGTCGGCATTTCCGATCACGCGCAGGGCCTGCTCGGCGATCTGGTCTACGTCGAGCTGCCCAGCGTCGGCGACGAGGTCAAGGCCGGCAACGCCTGCGCCGTGGTCGAGTCGGTCAAGGCCGCCTCGGACGTCTACGCGCCGGTGTCGGGCGAGGTCGTCGCGGTCAACGCCGCGCTCGGCGACAAGCCCGAGACGATCAACGAGGACGCCTACGGCGAAGGCTGGATCTTCGTCGTCAAGCCGTCCAACCTCGCCGAGGACACCGAGGAACTGCTCGACCCGGACGCCTATGCCGAGTCGATCGAAGATGACGAGCATTGATTTGCCGCGATAGCCTGTTTCCCCGCAGGGCGCGTCTTCGACGCGCCCTTTGATTTACAGCGAGTCCCTGAGCCATGCCTTTCATTCCCCATTCCGAAGCCGACGTCGCCGCGATGCTGAAGACCATCGGCGTCGCCAGGATCGAAGACCTGTTCGACGAAATTCCCGCCGCGCTCAAGATCGACGAACTCAAGGCGGTGCCGCCGGGCCTCAACGAAATGGAGATCACGCGCCTGATGAAGGCTCGCGCGGCGCAGGACGGCACGCCGCTCAACTTCTGCGGCGCCGGCGCCTACGAGCATCACATCCCGGCCGCGGTGTGGGCGATCGTTTCGCGCGGCGAGTTCTACTCGGCCTACACGCCGTACCAGGCCGAGGCGAGCCAGGGCACATTGCAGTTGATCTACGAATACCAGACGATGATGACGCGTCTGACCGGCATGGACGTGTCGAACGCGTCGATGTACGACGGCGCGACCTCGCTGGCCGAGGCTGCGCTGATGGCCGAGCGCTGCGTGAAGAAGGGGCCGCGCAAGGTGCTTGTGCCGAAGTCGGTGCACCCGGCCTACCGCAAGACCCTGCACACGATCCTGCCGCTGCAGAACATCGAGATCGTCGAGCTCGACGTGGCCGCCGACGGTGGCATCGACCCGGCCGCACTCGCGGCGAAGGACTTCGGCGCCTTCACCGCGCTGGTCGTGCCGCAGCCGAACTTCTTCGGCGCGCTCGAAGACGTTGACGCGTTGACCGACTGGGCGCACGCCAAGGGCGCGCTCGTGATCGGCGTGGTCAATCCGCTGTCGCTGGCTGTGTTGAAGCCGCCGCGCGACTGGGGCGCGACCGGCGCCGACATCGTCTGCGGCGACGGCCAACCGTTCGGCGTGCCGCTGTCCTCGGGCGGACCGTACTTCGGCATCCTCGCCTGCAAGCAGGAGCTGGTGCGCCAGATGCCGGGTCGCATCGTCGGTCGCACGACCGATCTCGACGGCAAGCAGGGTTTCGCCTTGACCCTGCAGGCGCGCGAGCAGCATATCCGCCGCGCCAAGGCGACCTCGAACATCTGCACCAACCAGGGCCTGCTCGTCAGCGCAGCGACGATCACGATGGCGATGCTCGGCCCGGAAGGCGCGTCGCGCGTCGCCAACGCGAGCATGCACAACACGCGCGCGCTGCGCGACAAGCTCACGGCGATTCCCGGCGTGCGTCAGCTCTACTCGCGGCCGTTCTTCCACGAAGTCGCCATCGAGCTGCCGCGCCCGGCACAGGCAATCATCGAGCGACTGGCTGCGGACGACGACATCGTCGCCGGTTTCGCGCTCGGCGATGAGTATGCGCAGCACGACAACGCGCTGCTCGTCTGCGCGACCGAAACGAAGACATCCGCCGACCTCGATCGTTTCGCGCAGGCACTGCGGCGTGCGTTGAGCTGACCGATTCGCGCGCCTGCGCGCGCGGAAAATTCCGATGCCGACGTGCGCCGTCGAGGCGCTTTGCCGGCGCATCAGGCAGGCGTGGGGAAAGTATACTTCGCGCAAATTCGCGCAAATCGGATCGAAAGCAGTCGTTTTTCGGCGGTTGCGAAAAAAATATTTTCGTCCGCGGTCTTCGCCATTCAGATGCCGTTGCCGAGCGAACTTCGTCCACCGGCTTGCGTGCGACTGCGGCGGGAAGACGATGATTCCATTTCAATAAAATTATACTTCAATAAAAGTATACTTTATTTCAACGACGACTTGTCGCTGGAACCCGCGTCAAATCTAGCTTTTTCCGATGCGCGCCCGGCATGGTCGCGCGCTTGATGCGCGTTGCCGAAGAATCGGCGTTGAACAAACGGACGTCCAAACGTCCATGCGTGCTCGTGAGCAACGGTCGCGTCGGTTGCGCTTGGGGCGGTGCGGGCGCGGCGTGCGGGCAGCTCGAGCCGGAGCGCAGTAACACAAATCTGTTGACAGCTAAACACTTCGGGAATAATTTTTGCGCCGTCGTTACACCTGCACATGGAATCCATGACGGCGGCGAAGTTTGTAAAGCCTTACATCGAACACGGCAGCAAGTCCGATGCCGTGAAGAAGGTGACGGTATCCATTCCGCTTCACGTGCTCAAACTTCTCTCCGATGAACGCACCCGCCGGCAGGTGAACAATCTCAGGCATGCTACGAACAGCGATTTGCTGGTCGAAGCATTTC
>JAFEFQ010000086.1 GCA_018240505.1 Pseudomonadota bacterium | reverse complement strand
TCCATCTCAAGATCGAGCGCCGCTCCAACCATCCGTGGATTTTCCAGAAGATGGTCGAGAAGCCCGATCCGAAACCGAAACCCGGCACCGTGGTCGACATCGTCGATCGCGACGGCATGTTCGCCGGCCGCGGTTTCTACAACGGCCATTCGCGCATCGCGCTGCGTGTGCTCACGGCCGATCCGGACGAGGCCGTGGACGAGGCGTTCTTCGCGCGCAAGATTTCGGATGCGATCTCCCTGCGCCGCGAGGTGCTCAAGCTCGACGCGGTGACCGACGCGTATCGCGTGATCCATTCCGAGGGCGATGGCCTGTCCGGCCTCGTCGTCGACCGTTTCGCCAACACGCTCGTGGTCGAATATTTCTCCGCTGGCATGTTCAAGCAGCGCGACCTGATCAAGCGCGTGTTGTTGCAACATTTTCCCGACGCGGAAATCTACGCGTTCGCCGAGGAGCATGTGCAGAAGCAGGAGAGTTTCGACTGGGCCGCGCCTGCTGCGCCGAAACCGACCGTGATCCACGAGCACGGCGTGCAGTTCCACGCCGCGCCGGGCAGCAAGCACAAGACCGGCTTCTTCGCCGACCAGCGCGACAACCGCCTGTTCCTGTCCGAGTTCTGCGCGGGCAAGCGCGTGCTCGACCTGTGCTGCAATTCGGGTGGCTTCGGCATCTACGCCAAGGCGCGCGGTGGTGCCGAGGAAGTCGTCGGCATCGATCTCGACGAGGAAATCCTCGGCATCGCCGAACAGAACGCGCGGTTGAACAAGGCCAGGGTGAAGTTCATCCAGGCCGACATCTTCGCCTGGTTGCGCGACACGGCGAGCAATCCGCAGAAGAAGTTCGACGTCGTCATCCTCGATCCGGCGAAGATGACGCGCGACCGCGAGCAGGTGATCCCGGCGCTGAAGAAATACCTCGACATGAACAAGCTCGCGCTGGGCGCGGTCAAGCCGGGCGGCATCTTCCTGACCTGCTCGTGCACGGGCCTCGTCAGCGAGGAACAATTCCTCGACATGCTGCGCCGCGCCGCGTTCTACGCGAACCGCACCGTGCAGGTGATCAAGGTGGCCGGCGCCGGCCCCGATCACCCGTGGCAGGCGCACGTGCCCGAGTCGCGCTATCTCAAGGCGGCGTTCTGCCGCGTGGAGTAAGCTCCGGTTTGAGTTGGTCGCCGGAAAGTCGCGGCCTGCACGGGTTGCTTGAGGGGCGCGAGAATGAAGCTCCCTTTCTGGACTGTCGTTTTATTGAGCTGGGCGTTTGCGCATGCCCAGGCGCCGGAGCACGTGCGCGTCGTTTCCGACGATGCGTTTTACGACCTGTCCTCGCCGCGGCAGCAACAGCGTATTGCCGCGAATATCGAACAAGGCCTGGGCGAATTGCGCCGGCAAGGACGATTGCCCTCAGATAGTACCCAGGCTTCCGTCATGGATCTGGCCTGGCCGTTGCAGCCGGTCGGCCGATTCGACCAGTTCGGCTATCACGGCACGAGCAACTTCGTCGATCACGGCCTGCCGTATCCGCATCCCGTGCAGGACTACGCCTGCGGTTCGCGCAGCTACAACCTGCCGAATGGCTACAATCATGCCGGCACCGACTACTACCTGTGGCCGTTTCCATGGGCGATGATGGATGCGGGGCAGGTGCGAATCGTCGCCGCTGCGGCGGGCGTCATCCTCGCCAAGGACGACGGCAATTTCGACCGCGACTGCGCACTCGGCGCCGCGACCGATCCGAATGACGTCTACGTGATGCAGGACGACGGCCTCGTCGCGGTTTATTTGCACATGCGCAAGGACTCGGTCACATCCCTGCCGATTGGCGCGCGTGTGGCCGCCGGCGACTATCTCGGCCTGGTCGGCAGTTCGGGCAGTTCCACCGGCCCGCACCTGCATTTCGAGTTGCGCGACGCTGCCGGTGCGATAGTCGATCCGCGCAATGGCGCGTGCAATGCGGCGCCGGACCGCTGGATCGTGTTCCAAGCCTACGAAGATCCGCACATCGACACGATCAGCACGCATTCGGCCGAACCCGAGTTCGTCGAATGCGGCGTCGACGCCGACGGCAACGCGGTCGCGGAAACGCCCCACTACGAAAATGAATTCAAACCCGGCGATGCGCTGTGGGTGTTTGTCTCGTATCGCGATCAACGCAACGGCGAGTTGACACAATTCAGCATCATGCGCCCGGACGGCAGCGTCTTCGCGCAATGGGACTTCGACCTCGTAAGCCAAGGCAATCCGAAACCGTTCTATTCCGGCACCGGTGCCGACTGGAAGTTCACGCTGCCCGCCGATGCGCCGATCGGCGTCTGGACGATCACGGCCTTGTTTCAGGGACAAACCTACACGCGCAGCTTCAGCGTGGATTGGGGCTGGTTGCCACGGCGGACAAGGTTGCCGCCGCGACCGCGGCCGCCTCCGCACTGAGAGTCCCCATACCAAACATTCGTGCAGATCATGCGGGCACGCATGTCCGCAAGGGGCGTGTGCGCATTCTTCACGCGCGACGACCTGACCTTTCGTGCCGCGCTCGCCAGCGGCACGGCCTGGCGTCGACGCCGCCTACCGCCATGGCGCAGCGACCAGCGTGATCCACGTACGCTGCGACGCATCGCGGCCGGCGGTCACGGCGGTGCTCGACGAAGTGGCGCAGGCCGGCGATTCCATCACCCTCGACGCTACCGGCGTACATCGCGTCGAGGTATGTCGCGCCGAGGCCACGGAAGTGGCGGAACGCCGAGCTGAGCAGAGGCGGATTCATCGGTACAGGGAGAATCCGATCGGCACCTGAAAACCCGCCGAGCCCGCGCGCCATGTGGATGGAAACGGCGGAAACGGCGGCGCGCGGTCGATCATGCGCGCCGCTTCGGCGTCGAGCTCGCCATGGCCGGAACTGCGCACGATCTGCCATGACAGCACGCGCCCGCTGCGATCGAGGCGGAAGCCGAGCAGTACCTCGCCCTGCTCGTGCCGCGCCACTGCGGCCGCGGGATACTGCTTGACCTCGGCGAGCCGCAGCGCAAGCAGGCGCAGATAGTCGGACAGGCTGTCGGTCGCGGCGTTCTGCGGCGACTCGTCGAAGTGAGGCATGGCGGGCGTGGCGGCGTTCGGCGCCGGTTGCGTCGCACGTGGCGCGTTCGCGGCGAGCGTCCGGATCGCGGGCGGCGTATGCAAGGCAGACGCGCGCGCTGCCTTCGGCTCGGCAGCCACTCGCGGCGTGTTGCCGAACTTGCGCGTTTGTTCCGGCGCAGGCGAGGCCGCGGCGGCGGCGACCTGGGCGGTCGACGACGACATGGCCGCAGCCGTGGCCGCAGGCTGTGCCGGCACGAGACGAACCGAAACCACATCGAGCCGATTCGCCGTCGGCGCAGGCGGTTCGGGCGCGAGCAGCACGCGGATGATGGCGATGTGGACGAGCAGCGAAAGCAGGAAAGCGACCGTCATGGCCGTTCGCGACGTGCCGCTGTCGTCCGCGCGTCGTCGCGCCGGCACAGCCGTTGCGTCGTGCGCGACAACACGGACGACGGGCAATGCCTGGCAGGCAACGATGGCGCGGTGGACGCTCACGAGCCACGATCCTACGCCAGTGGCAATGAGCGCGGGCCGAACGCGCGTCGACCGGGTAAGGGCGGTGTCGGAGCAGTTCCGCGAGGATCGCGCTACACTGCGCGCCCCTCTTCGTGCGACCCATGCCGCCATGAAAAAGAAAGCGCCCAAGTCCCCGCCCGTCAGCCAGGCCCAGGCCGAGGACGCCGTGCGCGTGCTGCTGCGCTGGGCCGGCGACGACCCGACGCGCGAAGGCCTGATCGACACGCCCAAGCGCGTGGTCAACGCCTACAAGGACTGGTTCTCCGGCTACGCCGACGACCCGGCCGACGAACTGCGTCGCACGTTCGAGGAGGTCGCCGGCTACGACGAGATGGTCGTGCTGCGCGACATCGAGTTCGCCTCGCACTGCGAGCACCACATGGCGCCGATCATCGGCCGCGCGCACGTCGGCTACCTGCCGACCAACCGCGTCGTCGGCATCTCCAAGCTCGCGCGCGTGGTCGAGATCTACGCGCGCCGCCTGCAGGTGCAGGAGAAGCTGACTTCGCAGATCGCGCACTGCATCGAGGACGTGCTCAAGCCGCGCGGCGTCGGCGTCGTCATCGACGCCTCGCACGAATGCATGACCACGCGCGGCGTCAACAAGACCGGCGTGTCGATGATCTCCTCGCAGATGCTCGGCACGTTCCGTACCGACGCGCGCACGCGTAGCGAGTTCCTGCGCTTCATCGACATCGACGGGCCCGGGCGGAAGTAACGCGCGCTGCACACCGGCAGAGAAGACCTTCGCCACAGCATGCCCGACATGGACAACGGCGCCACGCCCAACCCATCGCCCGCGCGCCGCGCGGCGTTGATCTTCATCTTCATCACGCTGCTGATCGACATCCTCTCGTTCGGCCTGATCATTCCGGTGCTGCCGCACCTGATCCTCGGCTTCGTCGACAACAGCGTGTCGGCAGCGGCGTGGTGGTACCTCGCCTTCTCGGTCGTGTTCATGGCGATGCAGTTCGTGTTCACGCCGGTGCAGGGCGCGCTCGCCGACCGCTTCGGCCGGCGGCCGGTCATCCTCGCCTCGAACCTCGGCCTCGGCCTCGATTTCCTCCTGATGGCGCTCGTGAACACGCTGCCGCTGCTGTTCATCGGCCGCGTGATCTCGGGCATCACCTCGGCGAGCTTCTCCGCGTCCAACGCCTACGTCGCCGACGTGACGCCGCCGGAGAAGCGCGCGCAGGCCTACGGCATGCTCGGCATCGCCTTCGGCATCGGCTTCGTCATCGCGCCGGTAGTCGGCGGCTTTCTCGGCGAGTGGCATCCGCGCGCGCCGTTCTGGGCCGCGGTCGCGATGTGCCTGACCAATTTCTGCTATGGCCTGTTCGTGCTGCCCGAATCGCTGACGCCGGACAAGCGCAGCGCGTATTTCGACTGGGCGCACGCGAATCCGTTCGGTGCGTTGAAGCTGCTGTCGCGCTACCCGCAGGTGCTCGGCCTGGTCGGCGTGGTCGCGCTGATCGCGCTCGTGCACATGGTCTATCCGACCACGTTCGTGCTCTACGCGGACTACCGCTTCGGCTGGGGGCCGCTGATGGTCGGCGTCACCCTCGCGCTCGTCGGCATTCTCTCCGCGCTCGTGCAGGGCGTGCTGATCAAGCGCATCGTCGCCCGGCTCGGCGAACGCCGCACGCTGCTGTTCGGCCTGGCCTGCGGCACGCTCGGCCTCGTGCTCTACGCCCTGGCGCCGACCGGCTACTGGTTCTGGGCGGCGATGCCGGTCGCGGCCTTGTGGGGCACGGCCCAGCCGGCCGCTCAGGCGATGATGAGCCATCTCGTCGATCCGCGCGAACAGGGGCGCCTGCAGGGCGCGGTGACGAGCGCGTCGAGCATCTCCGGCATCGTCGGCGCGTTCCTGTTTCCCTCGACGCTGGCGCTGGTCTCGGGTTCGCACGACCACGGCGTATGGGCCGGCGCGACGTTCTTCATCGCCGCGTTGATCCTCGGCCTTTCGTTCCTGCTGGCCTGGTACATCTCCGCGCATCTGCCCGCGTCGATCACCGCCGCGAGCACGAGGGAACCCGGTCCCGACATCACCGAAGAGATCGGCGCGGTGACGAGCGACCTGCAGCCGCCGGTGAGCGAAGGCGAATCGCGGCCGTAGTCGCGCGGTTCGCGGTGAAATAAGCGCTGCGCGCGAATGCGAGCGAGAGGCCATCGCCGCCTGCTTCGATGCGCGGCCTTGCGTTGGCGACGATGCGCGTCTGCACGGCAAATGCGTCGAGGGTCGCCGCCGGCGGCAGGCTTGCGCCGCGCGCACCGATCTCGATGCGCTCGTCGATCAGCCGAGCCTTGCGCGCGCCACGATGCGGCTTGCGGTTGCGCCGCGCGCAACGAACGCAGCGGAAAAATTCGCGTGGCGGACAAGCCGACCGGCAAAACCGCGAGCGGCTTGCACACGCGGGCAGCGTGGACGTCAGCCCGGCGCAAGCGCAGGGAGCGGCAGAGACCTGCTCTCGCGTGCCGAACGCTGTGCGGTTTCGAGCACGTTCATCACGGCGAGTGCCTGCTCCGCCGTAACCGGGTTGGGGCCGAGTCCGCGCACGGCGCGTTCGATGCCGATGTAATACCGGCGCTGGTCGCCGGGCGGCGTCGGAATGTCGCGCACTGCGCCGCTGCCATCGTGGAAGCGCATCGCGTCGGGATCGGCGCCCCAGCCGTCGGCGCCGGGCGTGAGGCCGGCCTTGAGCTGCGCTTCCTGTCGATCGGGTTCGTGCTTGACCAGACTGCCGCGCTCGCCGTGCACGACGAAGCGCGGGCTGCCGCCGGCGACGAGCATGCCCGCGTGCAGGATCACGCGCAGGCCGTCGCGATAGTCGAGCACCACATGCGCCCAGTCCTCGCTGAGCGCGCCGGCGCGCTGGCGGGCGAAATTCGCCTGCACGCGCTCGGGCAGGCCGAACAGTTGCAGCGCCTGGTCGATCAGGTGCGGGCCGAGGTCGAACCACAGCCCCGCGCCGCGGTCCGCGCCTTCGCGCCAGCGTGCGCGCACCGCGGGGCGATAACGGTCGAGATGCGATTCGAAATGCGCGACGCGGCCGACGCGGCCGTCGGCGATCGCCTGGCGCACGCCGAGGAAATCGCTGTCCCAGCGCCGGTTGTGGAACACCGACAGCAGGCGCTCGCGCGCGCGCGCGAGGGCGATCAGCGCGCGCGCCTCGCCGGAATCGAGCGCGAACGGTTTGTCGACGACGACGTGCTTGCCCGCGCGCAACGCGGCGCTTGCGAGCGGCGCATGCGTGTCGTTCGGCGTGGCGATGGCGACGAGGTCGA
>JAFEFQ010000085.1 GCA_018240505.1 Pseudomonadota bacterium | reverse complement strand
CGCCGTGGAATTCCTCGTGCAGCGACTTGCCCGCATCTTCTTCCAGATGCGCGCGTTCGATCGCGACCTCGATCGTGCGGCCGTCGTCGAGGCGCACCTCGAGGCTGCCTTCGGCGACCACCGGCAGTTCGTACTGGCTGATCTGGTAGCCCTTGGGCAGGTCGGGATAGAAATAGTTCTTGCGTGCGAACACGCTGTGCGACGCGATGCGCGCGCCGATCGCGAGACCGAAGCGGATCGCCTTGTCGAGCGCGGCGCGGTTCGGCACGGGCAGCGTGCCGGGCAGGGCGATATCGACGAGGCCGGTGTGCGTGTTCGGCTCCGCGCCGTAGGCCGTCGACGCGCCGGAGAACAGCTTGGCCTGCGTCGACAGCTGCGCGTGGATTTCCAGGCCGATGACCGGCTGCCAGGCACCGTAGGCGCTCATGCCACGCCCTCCGGTTTCTTCGTATGCCAATCGGTCGCGAGCTGGAACTGGTGCGCGGCATTGAGCAGGCGCGCTTCTGCGAATGCCGGCGCAATCAGTTGCAAACCGACCGGCATGCCTTCGCTGAATCCCGCAGGCAACGAGATCGCCGGCAAGCCGGCAAGGTTCACTGCCACCGTGTTGACGTCTTCGGCATACATCGCGAGCGGATCGGAGGTCTTCTCGCCGAGCTTGAACGCGACGGTCGGCGTCGTCGGGCCGGCAATCAGGTCGACCGACTGGAACGCCTCGGCGAAATCGTTCGCGATCAGGCGGCGCACGCGCTGCGCGCGCAGGTAGTAGGCATCGTAGTAGCCGGCCGACAGCGCGTAGGTGCCGACGAGGATGCGCCGCTTCACCTCGGCGCCGAAGCCTTCGGCGCGCGTGCGCGTATACAAATCCTCGAGCGACTTCGGTTCTTTCGCGGCGTAGCCGTAGCGCACGCCGTCGTAGCGCGCGAGATTGCTCGACGCCTCGGCCGGCGCGATCACGTAGTAGGCCGCAATCGCGAGCGCTGCGTTCGGCAGCGATACATCGATGAGCGTCGCGCCGAGCTTTTCGTATTGCGCGAGCGCGGCCTGCACGGCCGCGCCGACGCCCGCGTCGATGCCCACACCGAAGTATTCGCGCGCGATGCCGATGCGCAGGCCGTGCAACGGTTTCGCCAACGCGCCGACGTAGTCGTCGACCGCGCGATTCGCACTCGTCGCATCGCGCGCATCGTGCCCGGCCATCGCGGCAAGCACGTGCGCGCAGTCGGAGGCTGAGCGCGCGAGCACGCCGCCGCAGTCGAGGCTCGACGCGTAGGCGATCATGCCGAAGCGCGAGACGCGGCCGTAGGTCGGTTTCAGCCCGGTGATACCGCAGAACGCGGCCGGTTGGCGGATCGAGCCGCCGGTGTCGGTGCCGGTCGCAAACGGCACGATGCCGGCGGCGACGAGCGCGGCCGAGCCGCCCGACGATCCGCCCGGCACGCGCGCCGTATCCCACGGATTCCTCACCGCGCCGTGGAACGAATTCTCGTTCGACGAGCCCATCGCGAATTCGTCCATGTTCGCCTTGCCGATAGCCACGGCCTGCGCGCCGGCAAGCCTGGCGACGACGGTCGCGTCGTACGGCGGCACGAAATTGTCGAGCATGCGCGAGGCGCAGGTCGTGCGCAGCCCGTTCGTGCAGAAGATGTCCTTGTGCGCGAACGGAATGCCGGCCAGCGCGGACGCGGGATTCTGCGCCAGCGCAACGTCGGCGCGTTGCGCGGCGGCGAGGGCGCCGGTTTCGTCCAGCGTGATCAGCGCATTGAGGTCGGCGCGATTCGTCGCGGCGGCGATCGCCCGCTTCGTCAATTCGGTTGCCGATGTTTTCCGCTCGCGCAGGGCCTGCGCGAGTTGCGTGATCGAAAGACTCATTGCCGCTTATTCGAGAACTTTGGGAACCAGATACAAGCCGCCGCGCGCCTCGGGCGCGAGCGCGAGAAACGCCTCGGCGCGGTCGGGTTCGGTCACCGCGTCGGCGCGCCAGGCCAGCGTCTGCTCGTGCGGATGCGCGAGCGGGGCCACACCGTCGATCTGCGCCGCACCGAGCTGGTCGGCGAGGTCGAGCACGCGGCTCAGTTCGCCCGCGATCGGCGCCAGTTCGTCCTCGCCAACGGCGAGCCGGGCAAGGCGGGCGATATGGCGCACGGTGGCGGCGTCGATGGACATGCGGAAAACCCGAGGGAGAACCGCGAAGATAGCATATCGACCGGCGCCGTCGCAGGGACGCAGGTTCAGGCTGGCGGCGACGCCTTGGCCGTCGGCCGCGCGAGCCTGGCCTGGATGTCTTCGAGCCGGAATCCGCGCGTCTCGATGCCCCGGCGCAGCAGCATGGCCCCTGACAGCGCAAGCGGCAGCGCGATCAGCACGGCCGAAAGCACGAAGTGCTCGAAGAAGCCGGCGACGCCGAGGCCGGCACCAAGGATGCCGCCGAACTTCGAACTCGCCGCGATCAGGCCCGCGCCGGTGCCGCGGTAGTGCACGGGATAGATTTCGGCGGCGTACGGAATCAGCATCGCGATCACGCCGCTCGTGCTGATCAGCAGCGCGACCGTCGCCAGCGTCACCGCCACGGCCGACCGCACTTCGAACGCGGCCAGCGCGCAGAACGCGAGCAGGGCCAGCGCCGACAGCGCGATGAACAGGACCAGCGTCCGGATCGCGCTCCAGCGGTGGTAGAGCCAGACGACGAGGCCGATGCCGGGCAGCGCGAGCACGGCCGACCCGGCGAGCAGCGCGCTCGTCGCCTTGGCCTCGATGCCGAGCTTGACCAGGTTGACCGGCAGCCACAGCACGAAGCCGAAATTCGCCAGTCCCCAGCCGAGCCCGCAGACGACCAGGCCCCAGCTGATGCCCGCGAGGCGCCCGCGCAGCAGCGCGCGCAGGCCGCCGACGCCGAGCGGCGCGTCGATTTCGGGCGCGCCGGGCGCGGTGTCGGCGTCGCGCTCGATCGCGGCGCGCGCTTCGCCGGACGTGTGTGCGCCGGAAAACCGCAGCAACACCGCGCGCGCCTCGTTCTCGAGGCCCTGGCTGGCGAGGAAGCGCGGTGATTCGGGGATCCAGCGGTTGAGCAGCAGGATGATCGCGCCGGTCGGCAGGTTGAGCAGCCACAGCGAGCGCCAACTGAACACCGGTTCGAGCAGCGCGGCCGCGCCCGCAGCGGCCAAATACCCGGCCGAGGTGCCGACGCCGCCGAGCGCGACGAGCAGCCAGCCGCGGTGCGCGGCCGGGATCGCCTCGGCCATCAAGGTGAACGCTATCGGCAAGAGGCCGCCGGCCGATGCGCCCATGAGGAAGCACATCGCGAGATTCCATTCGAACGACGGCATCGCGCCGCAGATCGCCGTCGCCATGAACATCAGCGCCGAGAGCAGGATCGCGGCGCGCCGGCCGAACAGGTCGCCGAGGCGGCCCCAGACGACCGAACCGACCGTCGTGCCGACCAGCGCCCACAGCGCGAGCTGGGCCGCGGTCTGCTTGCTGATGTCGTATTCGACGGTCATGCCCGGGATGACGAAGCCCAGCGTCGCCGGCTTCATCACGTCGATCGCGAGCGCGACGATCAACACGATCACCAGCGTCCAGTGCGCGCGGTTGAGCGGCACGCGATCGGCGATATGGAACCAGGCGTGATTGCCGGTCGCCTGCAGCGAGGCGCGCATCTGCGCGAGACGCGGCATCAGACCGTAGATCGACAGGCCGATGCCGAGCGGGATCAGCGCCATGCCGACGAGCATCGTCGTGTCCATCGGCATGCCGGCCAGGTGGTAGTGCATGTGCGCGCCCATCGCCAGCATCGGCCCGTGCGAAAACACTCCGGCGGCGATCAGCGCGCAGCCGATCCAGAACGCGATCGGATGATGGAAGGAAATGCCGCTCGATTTCGTTGCAGAACGCATGCGCCCGACCCGTGCCTCTCGTCCGGGCCGTCGCCGAACGCCCAATAAAACCCGATATTTAACAGCATTTTTCCTTGCTTCGCCCGGGGTCGCTTACTACACTGGCGCGCTTTTCTTTCCACGCAAGACGCGACGTAATAGCAGCACGAGCGAAAACAATAATGTTCAAGGGTTTACGCGGGCTTTTCTCCAACGATCTGTCGATCGATCTCGGCACGGCGAATACACTGATCTACGTGCGCGGCCAGGGCATCGTGCTGAACGAGCCTTCGGTCGTCGCGATCCGCCAGGACCGCGGTCCCGGCGGCCCGCGCTCGGTCGCCGCGGTCGGCGCCGACGCCAAGCGCATGCTCGGGCGCACGCCGGGCAACATCGTCACGATCCGGCCGATGAAGGACGGCGTCATCGCCGACTTCACGATGACCGAGGAAATGCTCAAGCAGTTCATCAAGAAGGTGCACCGCGCGCGCATGTTCCGCCCGAGCCCGCGCGTGCTCGTCTGCGTGCCGTGCGGTTCGACCCAGGTCGAGCGCCGCGCGATCAAGGAGTCGGCCGAGTCTGCCGGCGCGCGCGACGTTTATCTGATCGAGGAACCGATGGCTGCGGCGATCGGTGCTGGCATCCCGGTGCACGAGGCGCGCGGCTCGATGGTGCTCGATATCGGCGGCGGTACGTCCGAGGTGGCCGTGATTTCTCTCAACGGCATCGTCTATTCGCAGTCGGTGCGCATCGGCGGCGACCGCTTCGACGAGGCGATCATCAACTACGTGCGCCGCAATCACGGCACCCTGATCGGCGAATCCACCGCCGAGCGCATCAAGGTCGAGATCGGCTGCGCGTACAAGCAGGACGAAGCGCGCGAGATCGAAATCTCCGGCCGCAATCTCGCCGAGGGCGTGCCGCGCATGATCCGGATCAACTCGAACGAGGTGCTCGAGGCGCTGCACGAGCCGCTTTCCGGCATCGTCGCCGCGGTCCGCGTCGCGCTCGAGCAGACTCCGCCCGAACTGTGCTCCGACGTCGCCGAGCGCGGCATCGTGCTGACCGGCGGCGGCGCGTTGCTCAAGGACCTCGATCGCCTGATTTCCGAGGAGACCGGCCTGCACGTGCATGTCGCCGACGATCCGCTCACCTGCGTCGCGCGAGGCGGCGGGCGTGCGCTCGAGCTCGTCGACCAGCACGGCAGCGATTTCTTCGCCTCGGAATGAAGCAGGGCTGAGGCCAAGGGCTGAGGGCCGAACAGCGGGCGTCGATGCAGTCGTGAATCCGTTTCCGCATTCTTCAGATTCAGAATCCCCGCGAAAAGCGGGTAGCGCCATGCAGCCCTCAGCCCTTGGCCCTCGGCCCTGACCCGTGGCGATCCCCGCCAACAACACGGCAACGCTGTTCGGCGAAGGCGCATCGGGCACGCTGCGCCTGGTCGTCTACCTCGTCCTCGCGATCGCGCTGATGATCGCCGACCGGCGCGGCGACTGGCTCGAACACCTGCGCACCGGCGCGAGCATCGTCACCGAACCGATCTGGCGGCTGGCCGCCGCGCCGTCGGAACTCGCGCGCGACGCGCGCGTCGCACTCGCCGACCGGCGCGCGCTGAGCGAGCAGAACGCCGAACTGAGCCGACAGCTGCTGCTTGCGCAGACGCGCCTGCGCCGCGTCGAGGCCGTGCAGGAACAGAACCAGCGCCTGCAGGAGCTGCTCTCGGTGCAGAAGACCCTCGGCCTGTCCGTGCAACTCGCGCGCGTGATCGACGTCGACTTCGGCCCGTACCGGCGCCACACGATCATGCTCGATCTCGGCAGCGACAACGGCATCAAGGTCGGCCAGTCGGTGATCGACGCGCGCGGCCTGGTCGGGCAGATCGTCGAAGTGCGCCCGCACGGCTGCACCGTGCTGCTGATCAGCGACAAGTCGCACGCGGTGCCGGTGCGCATCGAACGCACGGGCCTGCGCACGATCGCGCGCGGCAACGGCACGCTCGACACGCTGGAATTGCCGAACATCCCGACCAGCGCCGACGTGAAGCCGGGCGACAAGCTCGTCACCTCCGGTCTCGGTGGGCGCTTTCCCGCGGACTTTCCGGTCGGCGTGATCCGTTCGGTAGGCAACGACGCGAGCGGCATGTTCGCCGCGGCGAAGGCCACGCCCGATGCGGCGCTCGACCGCAGCGCCGAGGTACTCGTGCTGCACGAACTGGCGAATCCGGTCGGCCCACCGGCGCCGGCAGAGGAAGTCGGCCCGCCGGTGTCGCTCAAGGGCGGCGACGAGCCGGTAGCGAGCGGTGAGCCGTCAGCGGTGAGCGGTGAGCGGGCGAAAGACAAAGCAGAAAAGCAGGAGTCGCAGCCGTGACCGCGCTCGTTGCCGTTCACCGCTCACCGCTCACCGCTGACAGGAGTCCTTCCTGATGCGCATCCGCGGCCTCAACTGGCTGTTCTGGGGCGGCATCGTCGCGAGCTTCGTGTTTCAGCTCGCGCCGCTGCCGGCCGCGCTGCTGCCGTTCAAACCGTACTGGCTCGCGCTCGTGCTGATCTACTGGATGATCGAGCTGCCCGAGCGCGTGCCGCTCGGCCTGTGCTTCGTGCTCGGACTCGTCGCCGACCTGCTCGGCGGTGAGGTGCTCGGCGAACAGGCGCTGCGCCTTTGCATACTCTGCTTCATCGTGTTGCGCTTCCGCTCGCGCCTGCGCTTCTTCCCGGTCTGGCAGCAGACGCTGGCCGTGCTCGCGCTGCTGCTCAACGACCGCGTCGTGTATCTCATGGTGCACGCGATCTCCGGCGATCCGCCGCCGGGCCTCGACTTCTGGTTCGCGCCCGTCGCCGGCATGCTCGCCTGGCCGTGGCTGTTCCTGCTGTTCGACGATCTGCGTGCGCGTCTGCGCGCGAGCGACGCATGAGCCCGTCCAAAAAACTACTGCGCTCGATGTTGCGCGCCGGCGGTGCGCGGACTGCGCAGGCAGGATGCCGAAGCGAACATTCGCGCAGCGAATGGCCCGCAG
>JAFEFQ010000084.1 GCA_018240505.1 Pseudomonadota bacterium | reverse complement strand
TCGGCGCCGGCGCGCAGGCGGAAGCGCGCGGCCGGCACGATCAGGTGCAGGAATCCCGTCATGCGGCAGATCGAGCAGTTGCAATCGAGCGCGGCGATGCGCGCCGGCGCGTCGACCTCGAAGCGCACGGCACCGCAGTGGCAACGACCGTGATGCGTCACGAAGCCGTTCATGCCTGCGCGGGAATCACGTACAGCAGGATAGAAAAATACTGCATCACGCTGCCGGCGAGCACGAACAGGTGCCAGATCGCATGGTGATAGCGCAGCGACTTCAGCTTGTAGAAGGCCACGCCGAGCGTGTAGGCCGCGCCGCCGCCGAACAGCAGCCACAGGCCCGCGGGCGCGAGCGCGGCGAGCAGCGGCTTGATCGCGACGAGGCCGACCCAGCCCATGCCGATGTAGAGCGCGACCATCGCGCCGCGATGGCGGCGCAACGCGGTCAGCTCGAACAGCGTGCCGACCGCCGCGAGCGACCAGACGATCGCGAACAGGCTCCAGCCCCAGGCGCCGCGCAGCGTAATCAGCACGTACGGCGTATAGGTGCCGGCGATCAACAGGAAGATCGCGATGTGGTCGAACGCGCGCAGGCGCGGGCGCGGCGGCGCTGCTCCGTTCGCGTGCTGGATGGCGGCTCCGTGGTACAGCGTCGAGGCCAGGTAGAGCACGATCATGGTCGCGGCGTAGACCGCGCAGGCGACGGTCGCATGCGGCGCCGCGCTCGCCTGCGCGGCAGCCAGCAACACGATGCTGCCGATCAGCGCGAGCACGATGCCGAGGCCGTGGGTCAGCGTGTTGGCGATTTCCTCGCGATCGGCTTGCGCGGCGGCGATCGATGCGTTCATGCCGCGACCTTAGCGCAGGCCGTGTTTGAAACATAGCGCCATCGCAACGGCGTTACGCGCGGGCCGCGTCGGCGAGGATTTCGAACGAGCGCCGGCGTGCGTCGTGGTCGTGGATCATCGCCGTGACGATGAGTTCGTCGGCTTGCGTGCGCGCGAGGAAATCGGCGACGCCCGCGCGCACCGCGTCGCGCGTACCGACGACCGAGCAGGCCAGTGCGTGCTCGAGCATCGCCAGTTCCTGCGGCGCGGCGAACGCGTGGATGTCGTCGATCGGCGCGGGCAGTTGCCCCGGCACGCCGCGGCGCAGATTGAGGAAGGCCTGCTGCTGGCTCGTGAACAGGCGCCGCGCTTCGGCGTCGCTGTCGGCCGCGAACACGTTGAGCGCGGCCATCGCATGCGGCTGCGCGAGCGTGGCCGACGGCTTGAACCGGTGCCGGTACAGCGCGAGCGCGTTGTCGAGTTCGGCCGGCGCGAAATGCGAGGCGAAGGCGAACGGCAGGCCGAGCGCGGCGGCGAGCTGCGCGCCGTACAGGCTCGAGCCGAGGATCCAGATCGGCACCTGCGTGTCTTCGCCGGGAATCGCGCGCACCGGCGCGCCGCCGGCTCCGGGCGCGGCGAAATACGCCCGCAGTTCGAGCACGTCCTGCGGAAAGCGATCGACGTCGCCGGCGAGATGACGGCGCAGCGCGACCATCGTGCGCTGATCGGTGCCCGGCGCGCGGCCGAGGCCGAGATCGATGCGGCCGGGGAACAGTGTCGCGAGCGTGCCGAACTGCTCGGCGACGACGAGCGGCGCATGGTTCGGCAGCATGATGCCGCCCGCGCCGACGCGGATCGTGCGCGTGCCCGCGGCGACGTGGCCGATCACGACCGAGGTCGCCGCGCTCGCGATGCCGGGCATGTTGTGGTGCTCGGCCAGCCAGTAGCGCTGGTAGCCGAGGCGCTCGGCGTGCTGCGCAAGATCGAGCGTGTTCGCGAGCGATTGCGCGGCCGTGCCGCCGGCACAGATCGGCGAGAGGTCGAGTACGGAGAGCGGCGCAGCGCCGAAGCGGAGATCGGACATGGAATGAACGAAGCGGACGGAAGAGACCCGGAAGATTCGGCCTGCGCCGCCAATCTTCAATACCTGCGATGCGCCGGCCGCGACGCGGCCGGGCGCGCTCAACCCTTCTCGTTCTTCGCCTTGGCGCTCTCGGCGGTCTGGGCCTTCGCGGCACCGGCGATGCGTACTTCGGTGCCGCTGACGACGCCGTCGGGCGGATTCTCGATGACGCGATCGCTCGCTTCGAGGCCGGAGCCGATCTCGACCACCTTGCCGAGATCGCGCGCGATCGTCACCGGCTTGACCACGACCTTGTTGTTCGCGTCCACCGTGGCGACGCTCAAGCCCCTCGCGTCGATGATCAGCGCGCTGCCGGGAACGCTGAGCGCGTTGGCGTTGCCCTTCACATCGAGGCGCACGCTGGCGTAGCCGCCCGGCAACAGTTCGCCGTCGGCGTTGTCGACGAGCAGCTGCATCTGCGTCGTGCCCGACTGCACGTTGACCGCCTGCGAGGACGCGGCGACTTCGGCCGTCCAGGTCTTGCCCGGGTGCTCGGGCACGCTCAGCGTCGCCTTCGTGCCGGGCGCGACGCTGGTCGCGTAGTTCTGCGGCACGGCGAGGTTGATGCGCACCTTGTGCGTGTCGGAGACGACGAACAGTTCCGAACCGGCAGCGCTGCCGGCGTTGATCAGCGCGCCGACGTCGGTGTTGCGCGCGGTGACCGTACCGTCGAACGGCGCGGTGAGGCGCGCGAAGCCTTTCATCGCGACGAGGCGCGCGACATTCGCCTGCGCCGAGTTCGCGTTGGCCTGCTTGGCCGCGAGGTCGCCGGTCTTCTCGTCGACGTCTTGCCTCGCGACGACGTTGGTCTTGCCCAGCGTCTGCCAGCGCTGCGCGGTCGTGCGCGCGAGGTTGGCGTTGGCCTGCGCGGTGGCGAGGTCGGCGCGCGCCTGCGCGAGCTGCTGGTCGAGATCGGGAGTTTCGACTTCGGCGAGCACGTCGCCGGCCTTCACCTTCGCGCCAATGTCGTATTTCCACTCGCGCACGTAGCCCGGCACGCGGGCGTAGATCGGCGCACGCTGCCAGGCCTCGATGCGGCCGGGCAGTTCGAGACCGGATGCGTTCGCCGCGGCCGACGGCGGGTTGACCGCGACGGTCGGCAGCGCCTGCGCGTCGGTCCAGTCGTGCAGGCGCTGCGACTCGGCGGCGCGCGTGGCGATGCCGTAGACGACGATGACGCCGGCGATCAGCGCCGCGGCGATGCCGGTCAGGCGCAGGCCGCGGCGCGAAACGGGCGCGGCCCTCACCCCGCCATCGGCTCCGCCGATGGCGCCCCCCTCTCCCGCTGCGCGGGCGAGGGACGTCGGTTGGCCGCCTGCGGCGGCGGGTTTTCCAAGGGAATCAGGCTGCGACATGGGACTCTCCGAACGAGACTTGCGGCGCCGGCTTGTCGCCGTGGCGCCGATGAATGATGCTGAACACGACCGGGACGAAGAACAGCGTGGCGATCGTGGCGAAGATGAGGCCGCCGATCACGGCGCGGCCGAGCGGCGCGTTCTGCTCGCCGCCTTCGCCGAGGCCGAGCGCCATCGGCGCCATGCCGATGATCATCGCCAGCGCGGTCATCAGGACCGGGCGCAGGCGCACGAAGCCGGCCTCGAGCGCGGCCGCGGTGGCGTCGCCGAGCTCGTCGAGCTTCTCGCGCGCGAACGAAATCACGAGCACGCTGTTCGCCGTCGCCACGCCCATGCACATGATCGCGCCGGTCAATGCAGGCACGGACAGCGTGGTGTGCGTGGTGAACAGCATCCAGACGATGCCGGCAAGCGCCGCCGGCAGCGCGGTGATGATGACGAACGGATCGCTCCACGACTGGAAGTTGACCACGATGAGGAAGTAGATCAGCACGATCGCGCCGAGCAGGCCGAACAGCAGGCCCGAGAACGCGCCGTTCATCGTCTTCACCTGGCCGAGCAGGACGACGTTGGCGCCCTTGGGCACGTCCTTCGCGTTCGCGTCGATGATCTTCTGGATGTCGGCGGCGACGGCGCCGAGATCGCGGTCCTGCGTCGTCGCGTAGATCTGCACGAGCGGGCGGATGTCGTATTCGCTGAACACGCCGTTGACATGGCTGCGGCGGATGTCGGCGATGCCGCCGAGCACGGCGGTCGTGCCGCCGGGCGCGTTGATCGAGACGTTGCGCAGTGCCTCGAGCGAATCGAGCTGGTATTGCGGCGTCTGCATCACGATCGGGTAGGTCACGCTGTTGGCCGGGTTGAGCCAGAACGTCGGCGCGACCTGGCTCGAGCCGGCCAGGTTGACGACCAGGCTCGAAGTCACGTCGCGCGTGGTCACGCCCGCGTACTGCGCGCGCGTGCGGTCGACGTCGACCTTGAGCGCCGGCGCGCGGCCGGTCTGCTGGATGCGCGCGTCGGCGATGCCCGGCACGCGCTTGACCTGCGCGAGCAGCTTGTTCGCGTAGGCGAAGTTTTCAGCGAGGTTGTTGCCGCGCACCTGGAGGTCGATCGGCGCGGGCGCGCCGAAGTTGAGGATCTGGCTGACGATGTCGGCCGGCAGGAACGAGAAGGTCATGCCGGGGAAGCGCCGCGGCAGTTCCTCGCGCAGGCGGCGCATGTGCTCGGCCGTGGGCGCGTGGCCCTCGGCGAGCGACACCTGGATGTCGCCGTCCTGCTCGCCGATCGTGCCGGTGTTGTTGTAGACCGTGTTGATCGAGGACAGGAACGGCGCGCCGATGTTGTCGGCGATCGTGCCGATCTCGTTCGCGGGGATGATCTCGCGGATCGCGCGTTCGACATCGGCGAAGCGCGCCGCGGTCTCCTCCACGCGCGTGCCGACCGGCGCGCGCACGTGCATGAGGATCTGTCCGGCGTCGACGAACGGGAAGAAGTTGCGGCCGAGGAACGGCACGAGCAGGAACGATGCGGCGATCACGGCGAGGAAGCCGCCGATGAACGCCTTGCGATGCGCGAGCGCCAGGGCCAGCAGGTCGTGGTAGCCGGCGCGCATGCGCTCGAAGCGCGCCTCGAAGCCGCGCTGGAAGCGCACCAGCGGATTCTTCGACGGCGGCAGCGCCGCGTCGTTGCCGTGCTCGTCGGTGTGCGGCGCGTGCGGGCGCAGCAGGTAGTTCGCCATCGTCGGCACGAGCGTGCGCGAGAGCAGGAACGAGCAGACCATCGCCGCCATCACCGCCTCGGCCATCGGCACGAACAGGAAGCGCGCGATGCCGTCGAGGAAGAACATCGGCACGAACACGATGCAGATGCACAGCATCGAGACGAGGGCCGGGGTGACGATCTGCTGCGCGCCGTCGAGGATGGACGTGCGCACGTCCTTGCCGTGCTCGAGGTGCCAGTTGATGTTCTCGATCGTCACCGTCGCATCGTCGACGAGGATGCCGACCGCGAGCGCGAGGCCGCCCAGGGTCATGATGTTGAGCGTCTCGCCGAGCGCCGACAGGATCATGATCGCGCCGAGGATCGACAGCGGAATCGAGATCGCGATGATCACGGTCGAGCGCCAGCTGCCGAGGAACAGCAGGATCATCAGGCTGGTCAGCGCCGCCGCGATCACGCCTTCCTTGGCCACGCCGCCGATCGCGTTGCGCACGAAGATCGACTGGTCGCCGATCGCCTTGACCACGAGCGCGTCCGGCATCGACGGCTTCACCGCCTCGACCATCGCCTTGACTCCGTCGACGATCGCCAGCGTCGAGGTGGCGCCGCTCTTGAGCACGTTCATCAGCACCGAGCGCCCCCCGTCGACGTGCACGATGTTGGTCTGCACGGCGTTGCCGTCACGCACGTTGGCGACGTCGCGCACGTAAACCATCGCGCCGTTGACCGCCTTGATCGGCAGCGCGGCGAGGTCCTTGAGGTCCGACGGCGCGTTGTTGAGGCTGATCGTGTACTCGAGGCTGCCGATCTTCTGCGTGCCGACCGGCGTCAGCACGTTCTGCGTGGCGAGCGCGTTGGCCACGTCCTGGCCGGTCAGTCCGCGTGCCTGCAGCGCGGCCATGTCGAGGTCGATCTGCACCTGGCGCGCCTTGCCGCCGAACGGATACGGGATCGCCGAACCCTCGACCGTGACCAGGCGCGTGCGCAGCGAATTCATCGCGAGGTCGGCGAGGTTCGCCTCGGTCAGGCCCTTGCCCGACAGCGCGAGTTGCAGGATCGGCACGGTCGAGGCGCTGTAGTTGAGCACCAGCGGCGGCGTCGTGCCGGGCGGCATGTTCTTCACCATCGTCTGCGCGGCCGCGGTGACCTGCGCGTTCGCCGTGGCGATGTTGACGCCCGGATGGAAGAAGATCTTGACGATGCCGAAGCCGGTGTAGGAATTCGCCTCGATATGCTCGATGTCGTTGACCATCGTGGTCAGCGCACGCTCGAACGGCGTCGAGATGCGCCCTGCCATCTGGTCCGGCGGCAGGCCGGTGTACTGCCAGGCGACGGCGATGACCGGGATGTTGATGTTCGGGAAAATGTCCGTCGGCGTGCGCAGCGCGGCGAGCGGCCCGATGATGAAGATCAGCAACGCCAGCACGACGAACGTGTACGGGCGCGACAGCGCGATGCGAACGAGGCCTTGCATGGACGAAAACCCTTGGGGCAGAAACTTGCCGAGGCAATTATGCTGGCGCGCAACGGAATTTCATCGTTCCGCGCATGAAGAATTGTTTATATGGTCGGCGACAGCGCGCGTCGCGGACATCGCGAATCCAGCGCCGGCAAGGGTTTGTGCGGGGATTTCCGAAGATGAAATTTAGTTCATGACGGTGTGCGCGTCCGCTTTTTTCTCGTCATTCCAGCGACTTTCAACAGCCGAAGGGCTGGTCAAGCGGACTGCGCAGGATGCTGTAGCGAACATTCGCCCCGCGAATGGCCCGTTCTTGCTCGTCATTCCCGCGTACGCGGGAATCCATTTTGATCTTGCTTTGCTTTTGATCTTTTGCTGACGCGTCCATTCGGTTTTCCGCGCGCGTCCGGCGCGCGGGTCACTTCTCTTTGCTTGCACAAAGAGAAGT
>JAFEFQ010000083.1 GCA_018240505.1 Pseudomonadota bacterium | reverse complement strand
CGCGTCGTTCGCGCATCAGAAGATCCCGTAGGCTTCCTGCTGCACCTTCTTCTCCGCCTCGGTCGGCTGGTTCGGGCTGTTCGCGATGCGGGTGAGGTCCTCGGTGCGGAACACCTCGGAGATCGTGTGCTCGCTGCCGGGTGCGGCAAGCAGGCCGGTCTCGGGATCGATCTGCGCCGTACTGATGCCGGCGGGTGTGTTGAACGGTTTCTCGGGCATGCCGTCGAGCGCGACGCGCATGAAGTCGATCCAGATCGGCAGCGCGGTCTGCGCGCCGAATTCGATGTGGCCCATCGAGCTGAAATCGTCGAACCCCATCCAGGTCGCGGCGACGAGGTCGGCGTTGTAGCCGACGAACCAGCCGTCGCGATGATCGTTGGTCGAACCGGTCTTGCCGAACAGGTCGTTGCGCTTGAGCACCATCGCGCCGGAGCCGGTGCCGCGGCGGACCACGTCGCGCAGCAGCGAGCCGATCAGGTAGGCGGTGCGTGCATCGAGCGCGCGCGGGGCGAGCCTGGTCGTTGCCGGCGCCGCCGGCGTCGCCTGTGCGCTCGCGATCGGCGAGAGCGTGTCCTTCGTCGTGGTCACGCCGTTGTTGTCGACCACGGTGCGCGTGGCGGGCGGCGGCGTGCCCGCGCGGCCGTCGTCGCTCGCGCGCTCGGGGCATTGCGCGCAGACCTGCGCGGGCTGGGCCTTGTAGACTTCCTTGCCGTCGCGGTCGTAGATCGCGTCGACGAAGTAAGGATCGACGAGATAGCCGCCGTTGGCGATCACGGCGAACGCGCGCGCCATGTTCATCGGCGACACCGAGGCCGTGCCGAGCGCCATCGACAGGTTCGGCGGCACTTGTTCGAGGCTCAGGCCGAAACGGGTGACGAACTCACGCGCGTAGCGCACGCCGATCGCGTCGAGCAGGCGCACCGAGACGAGGTTCTTCGACTGCACCATCGCCTCGCGCAGGCGCATCGGGCCGGAGAACACGTCGTCGTCGTTCTTCGGCGTCCATTGCCCGTTCGGTTTGGACGGGTCCGGGAACACCACCGGCGCGTCGTTGACCACCGAGGCCGGGGTGAACCCGTGTTCGAACGCCGCGGCATAGAACAGCGGCTTGAAGCTCGAACCCGGATTGCGCTGCGACTGCACCGCGCGATTGAACTTGCTGCGCGCGAACGAGAAGCCGCCGACTTCGGCACGCACCGCGCCGTCCTCGGGATCCAGCGCGACGAGCGCGCCCTGCACGGACGGAATCTGCGCGAGCTGCCAGCGGCCCTGCTTCTTCGAATCGGTGTACTGCGCGACGCGCACGATGTCGCCGGGCTTGAGCGCGGCATCGACGCGCTTCGGCGCGGGGCCGCGGCTGGTTTCGTCCTGGTAGCGGCGCGCCCAGGCGATGTCTTCGAGCCCGAGCGCGATGGTCTGGCCATCGTTGAGGCGCAGATGCGCTTCCTTCTCCGCGCTCTGCGTGACGATGGCCGGCACGAGGCCGAACGTGGTGCGGAACGGATCGAGCTTGCGTTCGAGCTCGGCGGCCGTCGCGTTGCTCGCCAGCTCGACGTGCGCTTCCGGGCCGCGCCAGCCGTGGCGCCGGTCATAGGCGATGAGCCCCGCGCGCACGGCGTCGTTCGCGGCGGTCTGCTCGCGCGAGTCTATGGTCGTGCGGATCGTGTAGGCGTCGGTCAGCGCGTTGTTGCCGAGGCGCTGGATCGCCTCCTGGCGCACGAGCTCGGCGATGTAAGGCGCTTCGATATCGATCGGCGGCTCGTGGGCGAAGGCGCGCTCCGGTTCGGCATCGGCCTGCTTGAGCTGCGCTTCGTCGATGAAGCCGTTGTCGAGCATGCGCTGCAGGACATAGCGGCGGCGCTCGAGCGCGCGCGCGCGGTTGTTGAGCGGATTGCCGGTCGAGGGAAATTTCGGCAGGCTTGCGAGCATCGCGCATTCGGCCAGATCGAGCTGGTCCAGTGTCTTTCCGTAGTAGAACTCGGCCGCGGCGGCAACGCCGTAGGCGCGGTTGCCGAGAAAGATCTTGTTGAGGTACAGCTCGAGGATCTGATCCTTGCTCAGCGTGTTCTCGATCTTGAACGAAAGAAAGATCTCGGTGGCCTTGCGCGACAGGCTCACTTCGGAGCTCAGGAAGAAGTCGCGCGCGACCTGCTGCGTGATCGTGCTGCCGCCGGGCACGTGCAGCGTGCGCTTGGAGATCATCAGGCCTACCGCGCGCAGGATGCCCTGGTAATCGACGCCGGGGTGGTTGTAGAAATTGGCATCCTCGGCAGCGAGGAAGGCGTTCTTCACCTGCTGCGGCACATCTTCGATCTTGACCGGGATGCGGCGTGTTTCGCCGTAGGTGGCCATGAGCTTGCCGTCCGCGCTGTAGATGCGCAACGGCACCTGCAGCGTGACATCGCGCAGGGAATCCACGGGCGGCAGGCGCGGCACGATCAGCCAGTAGACGACGCCGATGCCGATGGCTCCGAGGGTGAAGAGGGCGAACCCGAGAATCAGGGTGTAACGGAGGAGGCGACGAAACAAACGCATGGGGTACTGCCGAGCGACCCGAATCCGGGGGCGGTCACGCGATTATATGCGGCGGTCACTGTGCTCGGTAGGCGAAATTCTGGCGTGGCGCGGGCGAAAGCGAAGCGAGCTTCCGCGATCGATTCCGCGCAGAACGCGAAGCAGTTCGCTAAATATTTTCGGGAAGTGTTTGTTCAGTCAGCAAATTTCCCCATTGCCAAATTTTTAACAGTCAGGTTTAATGGCGACCGCCGGCTTGTTGTTTCCGAACGTGTCCGCGGTTGGGGGATCTGGGGTTGAACTTCTTTCAAGCCAAATCGACAGCACTGCTGGGCGTGGACATCAGTTCGTCCGCGGTCAAGTTGCTGCAGCTGAGCCGCTCCGGCGGACGCTATCGCATCGAACACTATGCGGTGGAGCCATTGCCACCGAATTCGGTGGTGGAAAAGAACATCGTCGCGGTCGAGCCGGTCGGCGAGGCCCTGCGGCGTGCGTTTGCGCGCTCCGGAGCCAAGGTCAAGCTTGCCGCTTCCGCCGTTGCCGGCTCCTCGGTGATCACCAAGATCATCACGATGCCGGCCGATCTCGGCGAAGACGCGCTCGAGGAGCAGATCCAGGTCGAGGCGAACCAGTACATTCCGTATCCGATCGAGGAAGTAAGCCTGGATTTCGAGGTGCTCGGCCCGGTCAAGGACGCGCCTGACTCGGTCAACGTGCTGATTGCGGCCTCGCGTACCGAGAATGTCGATCTGCGCGTCTCCGCGCTCGAGCTCGCGGGCCTGACCGCGAAGGTCATCGACGTCGAGGCGTTCGCGATGGAGAACGCGTGCAAATTGATTGCGGATCAGCTGACCGTGCCGGCCGACGCGATCGTCGCCGTTGTCGACGTCGGTGCGACGATGACGACACTGATCGTATTGAAGAATCAGCGCACGATCTACTCGCGCGAGCAGGTGTTCGGCGGCAAGCAGCTCACCGAGGAAGTGATGCGGCGCTACGGTCTGTCGTTCGAGGAAGCCGGTCTGGCCAAGCGCCAGGGCGGCCTGCCCGAATCGTATGAAGTCGAAGTGCTCGAGCCGTTCAAGGAGGCGATCGTGCAGCAGATCAGCCGCCTCCTGCAGTTTTTCTACGCCGGCAGCGACTACAGCCGGGTCGACCAGATCGTGCTCGCCGGCGGCTGTGCGCTCGTGCCCGACATCGGCGCGAAGATCCTGCATCAGCTCGACGTGCCGTGCATCATCGCCAATCCGCTCGCGAACATGTCGCTGGCACCGCGCGTGCAGAGCCAGGCGACGGCCTTGCGCCAGGACGCGCCCACCCTGATGGTTGCGGCGGGTCTGGCCTTGCGGAGCTTCGACTGATGGCGACGATCAACCTGCTGCCGTGGCGCGCCGAGCGGAGGCGCCAGCGTGAACGAGATTTCTACACGATGCTCGCCGCAGCCGCGATCGCGGCCGTGCTGTCCTGGCTGGCCTGGGGCTGGTGGATGGATCAGCGCATCGGCGATCAGGATGCGCGCAACGCCTATTTGAGCAGCGAGATCAAGCAACTCGAAGGCAAGCTCAAGGAAATCAAGGATCTGGAAACGACCAAGGCCAGGCTGCTCGCGCGCAAGCAGATCATCGAGCAGCTGCAGGCGAGCCGTGCGCAGATGGTGCATCTGTTCGACGAACTGGTCCGCACGATTCCCGAGGGCGTGCGCCTGGCCTCGTTGAAACAGACCGGCAACCAGCTTGCGATTCAGGGCGTTGCGCAGGCGAACGGCGACGTGGCCAACTACATGCGCAATCTCGACGCCTCGACCTGGATGCAGCGCTCGGATCTGCAGAAGACCGAGATCAAGGGCACCGACAAGCGCAATCGCTACGAATTCGGTCTCACGGTGAAGCTGCGCTCGCCGGATCAGCCTGATGCCGATGCGCCACCAGGCAGCATGCCGGTCAAGCCGGGAGCACCGGCGCCGGCGGGCGCTCCCGCTGCGCCGGCATCGGCATCGGCCGGAGGTGCGCGATGAAGCTTTCGGACTTCCGCAATCTCGACCGCAACAACGTCGGTGCGTGGCCCGACGGCGTCAAGTACACGGCCTGCATCCTGCTTTTCGGCCTTTTGTTGTTCGTGGGTTGGTACTGGTCGATCAGCGGCCAGTCGGACACGCTTGCGCAGAAGCAGAAGCAGGAAATCGAGCTGAAAAAGGATTTCCACGACAAGCAGCTCAAGGTCGTCAACCTGGAGAAGCTCAAGACCCAGCTCGACGACATGCGCGAGATACTGCGCCAGCTGCTGCGCCAGCTCCCGGGCAAGACGGAGATGCCGGAGTTGCTGGACGACGTGTCGCGTGCCGCGCTGTCGGCCGGTCTGGACGTGCAACTGTTCGAGCCTGGCGCGGAAACGATCCAGGAAGGTTTCTACGCCGAGAAGCCGATCAAGCTGCGCATGCTCGGCAACTACCATCAATTCGGCTCGTTCATCAGCGCGGTGGCGGCGCTGCCACGCGTGATCATCCTGACCATGCACGACGTGTCGCTGAAGCCGTCGCAGCAGCCGACCGGCAAGCTGCCCGCTGCGCCGGGTCAGCTTACCCTCGAGGGCACGGTGAAGACCTATCGTTATGTCGATGAGGACGAAGCCGAGGCGGCTGCGCCGAAGAAGCCGGGTGCGCCGAATGCGCGTCCGGCAAAGGCTGGCCCATGAACAGACTGATGCGACATTCGCGGTCGACGCGCTGGGTGCTTGTCGCGGCGCTGCTGCCTTTGCTCGGCGGCTGCTTGAAGGGTGACGCGGATCTGCGCAAGTGGGTTGCGGACGAGAAAGCGTTGCCGGGCGGGCCTCTTCCGCCGCTGCCGGTGCTGAAGACGTTCGAGACTTTCGAGTACAAGGACCAGGCGCGCCGCGACCCGTTCGCGCCGAGCTTGACCGAGCAGAAGGCCGAGGAGGCTGAGAAGACAGCCATGCCCGATCCGCATCCGAAGGAAAAGCTCGAGGAATTCGCCCTCGACAGTCTGAAGATGGTCGGCACGATCGGCATCGGACCCGGCACCCTGGGTCTGATCCGTGATCCGGAAGGGACGGTATCGCGGGTCAAGCCGGGTAATTATCTCGGCCAGAACAACGGCAAGATCAGGGCAGTTCATGCGAACAACATCGAGCTGGTCGAGTTGATCAGCAATGGCAACGGCGGCTGGATGGAGCGGCCGGCGACGGTCGAAATCAGTACCGCAAAGTAGCGAAGTGGTGCAGCCGGCCGTGCCGGCGCAGTGTGGCGAAACGAACATCGGATCGGGGAAGACCATGAAGTGGACCATCGCGGGCGCAATCCAGCGGACCGCAGCGCAACGATTCGGCGCTGCGGTCGGTGTGCTGCTGGCATCGTTTGTCGCCGTGCCGGCAGTGCATGCGGAAAACGTGCTGCAGGACATCAGCTACGCACCGCTGGCAGGCGGACGCGTGCAGATCACCCTCAAGCTTGCCGCGCCGCCAGCGGGCGTTCGCGCCTTCACGACGGAGACGCCCCCGCGCATCGCGCTCGACATCCCCGACACGCGTTCGACGCTGAGCCAGCGGCATGTCGAAGTCGGCAGCGGCGCGACCAGCGGCATCAACGTCGCCGACGCAGGCGGCCGCACGCGCGTGGTCGTCGACCTGTATCGTGCCTCGACCTACGAAACGCGCGCCGACGGCAACAATTTCGTCCTTGTCGTCAACAACGGCAATACCGCGAACGCGAGCGCGACGATCGCCGCGGGCGACCAGACCAAGAGCGTCGGCATGACGACGCAGGAAGTCTCGAACATCGACTTCCGTCGCGGCAAGAATGGCGAGGGCCGTATCGTCATCACCTTCTCCGGCGAGGGTTCGAGTGCCGACCTGAAGCGCCAGGGCGACAGGATTCTGCTCGACCTCTACAACGCGCGCCTGCCCGCCCAGCTCGCGCAGCGCCTCGACGTGCTCGATTTCGCCACCCCCGTACAGTTCATCGAGACGCGCAGCAAGGGTGGTGGTGCGCATATGGAAATCACGGCCAAGCAGCCGTTCGAGCAACTTGCCTACCAGACCGGCAACCAGTACATCGTCGAGGTCGCGCAGACCAAGGAGAAGGAGAAGAAGGATCCGAACGCGCCGCCGGTGTATCGCGGCAGCCGCGTCACCTTCGATTTCCAGGACATCCCCACGCGCGCGGTGCTGCAGCTGATTGCGCAGATGTCCGAGCTCAACATCGTCGTTGCCGACAGCGTCACCGGCAATGTCACCCTGCGCTTGAACAACGTGCCGTGGGACCAGGCGCTCGATATCGTGCTGCAGGCCAAAGGCCTCGACAAGCGCCAGAATGGCAACGTCGTCTGGGTTGCCCCGCAAAAGGAAATCGCCGACCGTGAACAGGCGATCGCAGATGCCAAGCTCAAGCTCGAGCAGGTCAGCGAGACGGTCACCGAGTACATCCCGATCAGCTACGGCAA
>JAFEFQ010000082.1 GCA_018240505.1 Pseudomonadota bacterium | reverse complement strand
TTCCTTGCGGAAGCGCGGCTGGCTGACGCGCAGGTTGGCGTCCTTCAGGTACTGCGGCGACAGGCCGATGTAGCGGCTCAGCTTCTGCGCGATCGCGTCGCGCTCCGCCGGACCCAGGTCCTGGCCCTTGGCCAGCGCGACCGAATATTCGCCGCGCGCGAACTGGCGCACCTCCTCGACGAACGGCTCCATCGCCGCCGGCCGGTTCGGAATCTTGTTGTGGTACCACGCGATCGCCGCGAACGTCGGCAGCAGGTTGACGTAGTCGTTGTCGAGGCCGGGGATGCGCGAGCCGTAATTCAGGATCGACGACAGCAGCACGACGCCGTTGAGCGACACGCCGCGATTCTCGAGCCAGCGCGCGAGGCCCGCCGAGCGCGGCGTGCCGTAGGACTCGCCGAACAGGAACTTCGGCGAGTTCCAGCGCTGGTTCACCGTGATGTAGCGCACGATGAAGCGGCCGAACGCGTCGATGTCCTGGTCCGTGCCCCAGAAGCGCTTGTTCGGATTCTCGTCCTTGTCCGCGGGCTTGCCGTCCTTGTCCTTCGCCAGGCCCTTCGAGAAACCGGTGCCGACCGCGTCGACGAAGACGAGGTCGCTCTTGTCGAGCAGGCTGTCGGCGTTCGCGATGACCTGATACGGCGCCGGCGGTGTCGCCTCCGGACCGTTGGTGACCACGCGCACCGGACCGAACGAGCCCATGTGCAGCCACAGGCTCGCCGAGCCGGGGCCGCCGTTGTAGAAGAAGGTCAGCGGGCGCTTCCCGGACTCCTTGCCCTCGCCGACCGTGTAGGCGACGTAGAACACGCTCGCGTCGGCGGCGTCCTTGTCGTCGCGGATCGTCAGCGTGCCCGCGGTCGCCTTGTACGCGTAGCCGCGGCCGTTGATCGAGACGCTGTGGTTCGTGACCACGGACTTCTCCGCGGCCGGATCGGATTTCTCCTTGTGCGCGGCCGCCTTCGCTTCCGGCCTGGCGGCTTCCTCGTTCTCGGCGGCGGCGGCGGCACCGCTCACGGCAGTGAGGAGAAACAGGGAACAGAGGATGTATTTGCGCACGACGACTCCCGGCTGGAAACCGGGAATTATGCCGCGGCGCAGAGGGCAGAGCCTATGCCGAAAGGCCCGGAGAAGACGCGCATCGCGTTAAATCTTGTAACCGCGATGGATCGCGACGATGCCGCCGGTCAGGTTGCGCACGTCGACGCGGGCGAAGCCGGCGGCTTCCATCATCGCCTTGAGCGTGGCCTGGTCGGGGTGTTTGCGGATCGACTCGGCGAGGTACTGGTAACTCTCCGCATCGCCGGCGATCAGCGCGCCCAAGCGCGGCAGCACCTGGAACGAATGGAAGTCGTAGAGCTTTTTCAGCAGCGGATCGCGCACCGCGGAGAACTCGAGGATCAGCGCGCGCCCGCCGACGCGCAGCACGCGCTGCATCTCGCGCAGCGCGGCGTCCTTGTCGGTGACGTTGCGCAGGCCGAACGCGATCGTCACCGCATCGAAACTCGCGTCGGGAAACGGCAGCGCCTGCGCGTTGACCTGCGCGTACGCCAGGCCGCGCACGCGGCCTTCGTTGAGCAGGCGATCGCGGCCCTCGCGCAGCATCGCCGCGTTGATGTCGCCGAGCACGACGCTGCCGGCGTCGCCGACGCGCGCCAGCAACAGCGCGGCGATATCGCCCGTGCCGCCGGCGAGATCGAGCACATGGTCGCCCGCGCGCACACCGCTCGTCGCCGCGAACCAGCGCTTCCAGATCCGGTGGATGCCGAACGACATCGCATCGTTCATCAGGTCGTATTTCGCGGCGACGGAAGTGAACACCTTGCCGACAAGTTTTTCCTTCTCCGCGACAGGCACGTCGCGGTAGCCGAAATGGGTGGTGCCGGCCGGGTTCGGATTCGTTTCGTTCATGTGCCCATCTTAACGCAGCGCGCCTTGGGCAGCGCGCTCCGTCACAATGCGGAGCGCGTTGCGTTTGTCTTCAATGGCCGAACAATGCCCAGAGGAAGATGCCCACGCCGACGAGGCCGAGCGCGGCCGAGCCAAGCCAGGCCAGGCGCTTGCGCGTCAACGCGGCGACGGCGCCGAGCGCGATCGCGACCTGCAGCAGCGCCACCGCATAGGCGAAATAGTGGTGCTGATGGATCAGGTGCTCGGCCTCCCTGCCCTTCTCGTCGCGCTCGTGCTCCAACTCTTCGGCCTTCTTCTTCGCCTCGGCCTGTTCGTCCTTGTAGCGCTGGATGTTCTTTTCGGTGTCGGCCGGGACCGGCTTGTCCGCGCTCGCGAGCACGCCTTTCTGCGCCTCGAGCACGACGGCCTTGATGCCCTTGGCCTGGTAGTAGGCCCACTGATCGGAAGCCTGCGCCTGCAGTTGCGTCGCTTCGGTCTTCAACGCCAGCGCCTCATTGACCGTACCGCCGGCGAGCAGGGAGGCGACCGCGGCGAACGCGGCGAACAGCGCCGTCGTCAGCGCGATCGTGCGCAGCAGCGAGCCGTCCTCCTTTTCGATTTCCTCGTGGATCGCTTCCTGCAGCTTGTCGGTGTCGATTTCGATTTCTTCGGGCATGACGGGTCCTCTTCCAGTGATGAGCGTGGCAATTCACCCCGATTTTTCGACTGCTTCCCCTCTGCTAGTCTAGCGCGACGCCCGATTTTTCTCGCAGCTGCGACCATGACCGGAATATCGCCAGCTCCGCCATCCTTCTGGTCGCGCCGCCGTTTCGGGCGCTGGGCGCTCGGCGTGATCGCCGGCGTTGCCGCGCCATGGTCGCGAATGCGCGCGCGCGAGGCCGAAGAGTACGAAGTGATGGTGCTGCGCGACCAGATGGTGCGTATGCGCGACGGCGTGCATCTGGCGACCGATGTCTACCTGCCGGCACGCAACGGCAAGCCGGTCGCGCAGCGCTTCCCGGTGATCCTCGAACGCACGCCGTACGGCAAGACGATCGCGAGCCGCTCCGAGCGCACGCCTGACAACGCGCAGCCGAAATCGCGCGCCGAGGTCGCGGAATTCTTCGTGCGCCGCGGCTACGCCGTGATCTACCAGGACTGCCGCGGCCGCTACGGCTCCGAAGGCAAGTTCGTCAAATACCTCGCCGACGGCCACGACGGCTACGATACCTGCGCGTGGATCCTGCAGCAGCCGTGGTCGAACGGTCGGATCGGCACAATGGGCCTGTCCTATGCGGCGCACACGCAAGGCGCACTCGGCAGCGCCGGCGCACCCGGCGTCAAGGCGATGTTCCTCGACTCGGGCGGCTTCGCCAACGCCTACCAGGGCGGCATCCGCCAGGGCGGCGCGTTCGAGTTGAAGCAGGCGACGTGGGCATTTTCCGAAGCGGCCGAGAGTGCGCAGATCCGCTCCGATCCGAAGAAGCTCGAAGCGTACAAGGCGATCGACATCAAGCGCTGGTTCGCGCGCCTGCCGTGGCATCGCGGCGATTCGCCGCTCGCGCTCGCGCCCGACTACGAGAACTACCTGTTCGAGCAGTGGCAGCACGGCAATTTCGACGCCTACTGGAAGCAGCTCGGCATCTACGCCGAAGGCTTCTACGACCAGTATTGCGACGCGGCGATGGTGCACATGTCGTCGTGGTTCGATCCGTATCCGCGCACGGCGACGCAGAACTACCTTGGATTGAAAAAGCGCAAGCGCGGGCCGGTGCGCCTGATCCTCGGCCCGTGGACGCACGGCGATCGCCAGCTGACCTACGCGGGCGACGTCGACTTCGGCGCCGAGGCGACGCTCGATGGCCATCTCGCCAAGGATTTTCTCAGCCTGCGCCTGCGCTGGTTCGACCGCTGGCTCAAGGGCAACGCCAACGGCGTTGATGAGGAAGCCCCCGTGCGCATCTTTGTCATGGGCGGCGGCAGCGGACGCAGGAATGCCGAAGGCCGCATGCGGCACGGCGGCCGCTGGCGCGACGAGCGCGACTGGCCGCTGCCGGGCACGCGCACCGTGCCGTACTACTTGCATGCCGACGGCGCGTTGAGCGACGCACCACCGCAAGCCGCTACCGCGCAGCGCGAATACCGCTACGACCCGAAACATCCGGTGCCGACGATCGGCGGCACGGTGACTTCGGGCAAGCCGGTCATGGTCGGCGGCGCGTTCGACCAGCGCGAGGCGGCGCAGTTCTTCGGTTCGAGCGAACCGTACCGCGCGCTCGCCGAGCGCGCGGACATGCTCGTGTTCCAGACCGAACCGCTGCGCGAGGACCTCGAAGTCACCGGCCCGCTCGCGTTCGAGCTGTGGGTCTCCTCCGACTGCCCCGACACCGATTTCACCGCCAAATTGATCGACGTGTATCCGCCGAACGAGGACTATGCGCACGGCTACGCGATGAACCTCACCGACGGCATCCTGCGCATGCGCTACCGCGATTCGTGGGAGAAACCGGCGCTGATGAAAAGTGGCGAGGTATACAAAATCCGCATCGAGGCGTTCCCGACCTCGAACCTGTTCCGGCGCGGCCACCGCCTGCGCGTCGACATCTCGAGCAGCAACTTCCCGCACTTCGATGCGAATCCGAATTCGGGGGAAGCCGAGGGTTTGGCCGAGCATCCGCGCGTGGCGACGAACCGTGTCCACCTCGACCGCACGCGGCCTTCGCGCGTGCTGCTGCCGGTCATTCCCGCGCAGCGTTGATCAGGGTTGCGGCGCTCGCGACTTGCCCGCGGCAGCCAGCTCGTCGAGGTAGGCCTGCCACTTCGTGGCCTGGTGTTTGCCGAGGTCGTAGAGCACGCTCCAGGAATAGATGCCGGTGTCGTGGCCGTCGTCGAAGCGCAGCAGCACGCCGTACTGGCCGACCGGCGCGATCTCGGCGATGTTGACGTTCTGCTTGCCGACCTGGAGCACGCGCTGGCTCGGGCCGTGGCCCTGCACTTCCGCGCTCGGCGAATGCACGCGCAGGTATTCGCAGGGCAGGCGGAACGTCTCGCCCGTGTCGAACGCGACTTCGAGCACGCGCGAGGCGCGATGCAGGGTGATGTCGGTCGGCCGCGGCGCGCTCATCGCGAACGCCGCGTCACGACGCCGGCAAGGCTTCGGGCGGCAGCGGAATCGGCGGCACGCCGGCGATGCGCGCGAGCAGCAGCATGTAGGCGGTGCCGAACGCGATCGAGCCGATCGCGGGGAACTCGTAGGCGCCCGTGTCGGGATACCAGTTCGCGTTCGGATCGACTTCCTGCAGCAGCAGCGCGTCGGGCTCGGCGCCGGTGAGGCGGCCGACGTAGCTGACCTCGCCGGTTTCGTCATCGAGCATGTTGAGCGAGATCAGCGGCGTCGCCGACGACGCCGATTGCGCGATCGTCTGCCAGTCGGCGAGATCGATCTCCGACAACTCCGGCAGCGTTTCCTCGTTGAGCTTGAGCGCACGCTCGACGAATTCGCGGCCCGGATCTTCCTCGACGTGGCTGACGTCGGACAGCGCGATCGCGAGGAAGCCGTCGAAGCGCATCGCGTCGGAGACTTCGGCGACGAGGCAGAACTCGGTCGACATGCCGATCACGTAGCCGTGCGTCCAGCCCGCGGAAATCTTCTCGCGCATCACGCGCACCGGCACGCGTCCGTCCATGGCCTCGCGCAACTGCGCGCGCGCGCCGCGGCCGCGAAACTGGACGACGTTGTTCCCGCCTTCGCGGTGGTGGTTGATCGTTGCCATTTCTATACTTGTATAAATTCCCGCACGCCATTCCGGCAGGGATGACGTTTCGCGTCAAAGGATGTAGCGGCTCAAGTCCTGATCCTGCACCAGCGCCGCAAGGTGCTCGTCGACGTAGTTCGCATCGACGACGAACGTCTGCCCGCCGCGATCCGGGGCCTCATAGGATATCGTATCGAGCAGCCGCTCCAAAACGGTGTGCAGGCGGCGGGCGCCGATGTTCTCGGTGCGCTCGTTGACCTGGAACGCGATCTCGGCGAGGCGGCGCACGCCATCGTCGCTGAATTCCAGCTTGACGCTCTCGGTCGCGAGCAGGGCGCTGTACTGCTTGGTCAGCGCGCTGTGCGGCTCGCGCAGGATGCGCTCGAAATCACCTGCCGACAGCGCCGACAGCTCGACGCGGATCGGGAAACGGCCCTGCAGCTCGGGAATCAGGTCCGAGGGCTTGGTCAGCGAGAACGCGCCCGAGGCGATGAACAGGATGTGGTCGGTCTTGACCAGGCCATGCTTGGTCGACACGGTCGAGCCCTCGACCAGCGGCAGCAGGTCGCGCTGCACGCCCTCGCGGCTTACGCCGGCGCCGCCCCACTCGCCGCGCTGGGCGACCTTGTCGATCTCGTCGATAAAGACGATTCCATTTTGCTCGCACGATTCCAGCGCCCTGGTCTTGATCTCGTCATCGTTGACGAGCTGCGAAGCCTCCTCCTCGATCAGCAGCGGACGCGCCGCGTTGATCGCAAGCTTGCGCTTCTGCGTCTTGTTGCCGGCCATCTGCGAGAACATGCCCTTGAGCTGGCTGGTCATCTCCTCCATGCCCGGCGGCGCCATGATCTCGACGCCGACGTTGACTTGGGTTTCGATTTCGATCTCGCGCTCCTCGAGCGCGCCTTCGCGCAGCTGCTTGCGCAGCTTCTGGCGCGTGTCGGTGTCGAGCGCTTCGGGCGGCGGCTGGTCCCAGCTCGAGGCGCGGCGCGGGATCAACGCGTCGAGGATGCGTTCCTCGGCGCGCTCCTCGGCCTGGGTCCTGACCTGGTTCTTCGCCGCCTCGCGCGCCATCTTCACCGCCGCATCGGCGAGGTCGCGCACGATCTGCTCGACGTCTTTTCCAACGTAACCGACTTCCGTGAACTTCGTCGCCTCGACCTTGATGAACGGTGCGTTGGCGAGCGCGGCGAGCCGACGCGCGATTTCGGTTTTTCCCACGCCCGTGGGACCGATCATCAGGATGTTCTTCGGCGTAACCTCGTTGCGCAGCGCCGGATCGAGCTGCATGCGCCGCCAGCGGTTGCGCAGCGCGATCGCGACCGCGCGCTTGGCCGCGTTCTGGCCGATGATGTAACGGTCGAGTTCGTTGACGATTTCGCGGGGGGTGAGTTCGGACATGGCTTCGGGTGAGCGGTGAGCGGTGAGCGGTGAGCGGTGAGCGGTGAGCGGTGAGCGGTGAG
>JAFEFQ010000081.1 GCA_018240505.1 Pseudomonadota bacterium | reverse complement strand
CACGCCCGAGATCGACAGGTTGGTCAGCAGCGGGATCGTCAGCGCGAGATGGTCCCAGCTCGCGTCGTTGTCGCCGCTCCACACCGCGGAATAGCGCTGCACGCCCGCGTAACCCGCGCGCGTGATCGCGAACGGACGCCTGTCGGGCGCGAGCTTGCGCAGGCCCTCGAACGTGGCGCGCACCATCTGCATGCCGAACACGTTGTGGTAGCGCGCATGCGTGCCCGGATCGCCGTCGCCGGCGTGCTTCACGTCCAGCGCGAAGGTCTTCTGCGGGCCCTGCGCGGGCTGCGGCCCGGTGAAATCGTCCGGGGTGAAGATCGCCGGCTCGTCCATGTCGTTCCAGAAACCGTCGACGCCTTCGCCCAGCGGCTTGCTGTACTGCTCGCCCCACCACGCGCGCGCCTTCGCGTCGGTGAAGTCGGGAAACGCGCAGATGCCGGGCCAGACCTTTTCATGCAGTTCCCTGCCCGCCGCGTCGCGCACGTAGATGCCGGCATCGCGGCCGCTGCGGTAGACGGCATAGTTCTCGTCGAACTTGACGCCCGGATCGACGATCGTCACCGCGTGGAAGCCGTCGCGATGCAGATCGGCCAGCATCTTTTTCGGCTCGGGAAACGTCTTTGGATTCCAGGTGAAGACGCGGTAGCCGTCCATGTAGTCGATGTCGAGATGGATCACGTCGGCCGGGATCTTCTTCTCGCGGAACGTGCGGGCGATCTCCTCGACCTTGGCCTGCGACATGTACGAATAGCGCGACTGCTGATAGCCGAGCGCCCAGCGCGGCGGCAGAGCCGTGCGCCCGGTCAGCGCGGTGTAGTCGCGCAGCACGTTCGCGGGACTGCGCTGCGCGCCGCCCGTGAATACGTAGTAATTCAGCTCGCCGCCGTCGGCGCCGAAGCTGTAGCGGCGCGGATCGCTCTTGCCCATGTCGAAATGGCTGCGGTACGTGTTGTCGAAGAACAAGCCGTAGGCGAGGCCGTCGCGCAGCGCGATGAAGAACGGGATCGTCTGGTAGAGCGGGTTGGTGCCGACCGGGTACTTGTACGAATCGGTGTTCCAGTTGACGAGGAACTGGCCCTCGCGCGAAATCGTCGGCAGGCCCTGCTCGCCGAAGCCGTAGTAAAGCTCATAGGCGCCGCGCTGCTTGGCTGCCTCGACCGCGCCGGTTTCCGCATCGAACGCCATCGGCCGCGCCGGATCGTCGCCCGCCACGACGCGGCCCTGCGCGTCGAACACGGTGATCGACAGCACCGGCCGCTTCTGCACGACGACGCGCGCACCATTGTCCGCATCGGCGCGCAGTTCGCTGCGCTCGGCGCCGTCGTCGAAGCGCAGCTTCGCCCGCGCCGGCGCGGCAGCCTCGAGCGCATAGGAAAAATCGCGGCCGAATTTCCCGCCCGGGGCCATGCGCACGCGCACGACGTCGGGCGTGACGAAACCGACCATGACCTGCGCGCCGCTGGCCGTCGCAAACGACGCCTCATCGCCCGTCCGCGTCGCCTGCGTCACCGCGCCGACCGTTTGCCATGCGGCGCATGCCGGCAGGCTCGCCAGCCCCAGCAGCGCGGCCAGTGCCGCCGCGCACATCGTTCTCCATCGCATCTTCCAGCCTCCCCGGCCCGTTTTTTCGTATCGCGATGATGGCCGACACAGCCTCGCAGAATCTGCCGCATACGAATGCACAACGGCAATGAATACGTATGCAAAAAATTGTAAGCCCGCAACGGCCCGACTAGGCTAGCCGCAGGTTAAATCAGCGTGAAGGCAGGCCCGGCAACGGGTCGCCTGCACGGACAAGAAATCCAACAGAAGACCGGCGGCGCGGAGGTTTCCCGCGACCGTTTCGACCAACCATCCGGGGAGGACCCATGACACTCAAGCGCAACCTGCTGGCACTCGCTGTTGCATCGGTACTTGTCGGCGCCATGGCTGCGGCGCATGCCGCGGACGCCACCGCCGCTGCCGATCAGGCCACCGACACGACCGACGTGACGAAGAAGAAGGACGACAACTCCGCCGAACTCGGCACGATCACGGTCACCGGCCTGCGCGCCTCGATCCAGCGCGCGACCGCGATCAAGCAGAACTCCGACGAGATCGTCGAGGCGATCTCGGCCGAAGACATCGGCAAGCTGCCGGACAATTCGATTGCCGAGTCGATCGCACGCCTGCCCGGCCTGACCGCGCAACGCGTCGCCGGCCGCGCACAGGTGATCAGCGTACGCGGCCTCTCGCCCGACTTCGCGACCACCCTGCTCAACGGCCGCGAAATGGTTTCGACCGGTGACAACCGCAGCGTCGAGTTCGATCAGTATCCCGCGGAACTGATGGGCGGGGTGACGGTATACAAGACGCCGAACGCCGATCTCGTCGGCCAGGGCTTGTCGGGCACGATCGACATGAAGACCTTGCGCCCGCTCGATTACAGCCAGCGCATCGCCACGGCCGGCGTCCGCGGCCAGCACAACTCGCTGGGCTCGGCGGCGAATGCGAGCGCCGATGGCAATCGCTTCAACGCGACCTATGTCGACCAGTTCCTCGATCGCACGCTTGGCGTCGCGATCGGCTTCGCGCATACGATGACGCCGACCCAGGAGAACCAGGTCGGCCTGTACGAACCCTGGGAGCAGGTCGGCGACAACTGGCGTCCCGGCGTCGCCGCAGGCACTTGGTATTCGGAGGGCATCAAGGCGCTGCGCCGCACCGGCTTCACCCAGCGCAACGGCACGATGGCGACCGTCGAGTGGAAAGGCTCGGACAACTGGACCAGCACGCTCGACGCGTTCTACTCCAGGGCCACGGCAAAAGACACGGCGAACCAGTTCGAGGTCAACCTTGGCGACTACAACGGCGGCTACGGCCGCATCAACATCACCAACCCGGTAGTCGACAGCAACGGCACGTTCGTCGGCGGCACCGCGGCCAACCTGTATCCGCTCGTGCGCGGCATGTACAACCGGCGCAAGGACGAGATCAGTGCGCTGGGCTGGAAGAACGAATTCAAGTTCGGCGCCGCCAGCGTCGTCGCCGACCTCAGCTATTCCAAGGCCAATCGCCACGAACTCAATCTGGAAAACAACACCCAGCTCGTGCCGGCACCGCAGCTCGACACGCTGAAGCTGACCTATCACAGCGACGATTTCTCCCAGATGGTGCCTGGACTCGACTATTCCGATCCCAGCAAGTTGTACCTGCGCAACACGATCTACGGTTCCGGTTACGGCAAGACGCCACGGATCAGCGACGAGCTCAAGAGCGCTCGCGTGACCGCGAAGCTGCCGACCCCCGATGCGGTGAGCAAGCTGCTTTCGGAGTTCGAATTCGGCATGAACTATGCCGACCGCGAGAAGAACAAACACCAGCCCGAAGGCAACATCAATGTCGGCGCGCAGGGCGACACGTCCATCGCCAACAATCTGGAATACGGCCTCGTCGATCTCGGTTTCGCCGGCATCGGCAAGATTCCGTCGTGGAACGTGCCGCAGGCGGTCGCGCGCTACATGACCTTCCAGCCGAACGAGAACGCGTCGTATCTCATCTCGAAAGCCTGGTCGTTGTCCGAAAAGATCACGACCGCCTTTGCGATGGCCGACGTCGATACGACCTGGGGCGCAACCCCGGTGCGCGGCAACTTCGGCGTGCAGATCCAGCACGTCGATCAGTCTTCCACTTCGCGGGTCTTCAACGGCGCCAACCCTGCCGGACAGGAGATACAGCCGGTCGGCGCCGGCAAGACCTACACCGACGTGCTGCCGAGCCTGAACCTCGTATTCTCGCTGACCGAGGACCAGATCCTGCGCCTCGCGCTCGCCAAGCAGGTCGCGCGCCCGCGCATGGACGACATGCGCGCTTCGATCGATTTCGGCGTGGACTCGTCGACCGGCAAGCCCGGCGGCAGCGGCGGCAATCCGAAACTCGATCCGTGGCGCGCGAACGCGTTCGACCTGAGCTACGAAAAGTACTTCGAAAACGACGGCTACGTGGCCGCGGCGTTCTTCTACAAGAAGCTGACCAGTTACATCTACACGCAGACGCGCGACGGCTACGACTGGTCCTCCTTCGTCAAGAACTACGTTCCCCAGCCAGGACAGCCGTCCGCGCTGTCGAACGGAACGTTCACCCAGCCGCTCAACGGCCAGGGTGGCACGCTCAGAGGTCTCGAACTTACCGCCTCGCTGCCGCTCAAGACCTTCACCCCCGTTCTCGAAGGCTTCGGCGTGCAGGCCAGCGCGAGCTTCACCGACAGCGGCATCAAGATCAAGGATCCCGACAGCGCGACCAGCGTCGGCAGCGGACCGATCACCTTGCCCGGTTTGTCCAAGCGCGTGTACAGCGTCACCGCGTACTACGAGAAGAACGGTTTCGAGGCGCGCATCGCCAATCGCCGGCGCTCGGACTTCATCGGCGAGATCGGAAACTTCTCCGGCGTGCGCACGCTGCGCTACGTGGTCGGCGAGAACGTCACCGACGCGCAGGTCGGCTACAGCTTCGGCAACGACAGCGCCCTGCGCGGCCTGACCGTACTGCTGCAGGCGACCAATCTGACCAACTCGCCGTACCGCACCTACGCCGGCAGCAAGGACCGTCCGCTCGAGTACATCGAGTGGGGCCGCACCTACCTGCTCGGCGCCACCTACAAGTTCTGAACGGCGTCCTCTGGCGCCCCTCCAACACCCCGTCCGGCCGGCGCCGGGCGGGGTTTTTTTATGCGCGGGCGATTGTGCGAGTGATCCGGCTTGGACGACACTTCGTCCGGGGCAGTCATCCACAGGGGAACCGATGCACGCGACGATCAGCACGACCGAAATCTTCCTCATCGCGATGGGGATCATCCTCAGCGTGCCGTACCTGATCTGGCGCGTGGGTCGCACCGACTATTACGCGCCGCTCGTCGTCGTGCAGATCATCGCCGGCATCCTGCTCGGCCCTGGCATCCTCGGCAAGGTCTTTCCCGACTACTACGCGTTCGTCTTCAGCCCGGCCGTGATCGCGCCGCTCAACGGCATCGCCTGGTGGGCGGTGATGCTGTTCGTCTGCATCGCCGGCATCGAACTCGACCTGAAGCGCGTCTGGGTGCACCGCGTCGAGTCGGGCATCACCGCCGGCCTCGCGCTCGGCACGCCGCTGGCCTTCGGCAGCGTCGTCGCGATCGGCCTGCTTGCACTGCCGGGCTGGATCGGGACGAAAGCGCACGACTGGCAGTTCGTGCTCGGCGTCGGCATGGCCTGCGCGGTGACCGCGCTGCCGATCCTGATCCTGCTCATGGAAAAACTCGAAATCCTGCGCCAGCCGATCGGCCAGCGCATCCTGCGCTACGCCAGCCTCGACGACGTGGCGATCTGGGGCGTGCTCGCGGTGATCCTCATGGACTGGGCGCGCGTCGGCAAGCAGGCCGGGTTCCTCGTCGCGTTCGGACTCGTCACGATCGCGTTCCGCAGGCTCATGCGCGCGCTCGCGGAGCGGGACCGCTGGTACGTCGCGCTGATCTGGCTCGTCGCCTGCGCCTGGGGCGCGGACTGGTCGGGCCTGCACTTCATGGTCGGAGCCTTCCTCGCCGGCGCGGTCATGGACGCCGACTGGTTCGACCAGGCAAGCATGGACCAGTTCCGCCGCTATGTGCTGCTCGCGTTCATGCCGGTGTTCTTCCTCTCGACCGGCTTGCGCACCCAATGGGACGTCGGCGGCGCAATGGTATTTCTCGCCGCGGGCGTGCTGCTCGCCGCCTCGGTCGGCGGCAAGCTGCTCGGCATCCACGTCGCCGGCAAGATCCTCGGCTGGCCGCGCGCGGAAGCCTCGATCATCGGCTGGCTGCTGCAGACCAAGGCGCTGATCATGATCATCTTCGTCAACGTGCTGCTCGACAAGCAGCTGATCACGAGCGAGACGTTCACCGCGCTGCTGCTGATGGCGATCGCGAGCACGATGCTGACCGTGCCCGTCGTCGCGCCGCGCCTCGCGCGCATGCGCGAGCTGATCTTCAAGTCCGCCTGAGCCCGCGGCGGCGATGAGTCCCGCCCGCGGTACGCTCGACTAGGCCGCGCGGCGACGGCTCGTGAAGAAGCCGTTGAGGGTGAGGCGCCCGCTCGCCGGATCGGCGCCGAGTTTTTCCGGCGCAGGGATGTCGCCTGAATGCAGCATGCTGCCGTCGTAGAAAACGATGCGGTTCCATTTCGCCGCAACGCCGCCGACCTTCGTGAACCAGTCGTTCGATGCGCCGATGTAGCCCGGCGCGATGGCGTACTTCCGCGTGAACTCCGACGCCGACAGCCGGTGCGTATCGTGGAACAGTTCCGCCGTTTCCTGCGGCGCCCGCGCGGGCTCGTAGAAGCTCGTGCCGCCCAGGCTGGCGTCCCGGAACAGGTACGCCACGCAGGCCTGGATGCTCTGCGTCGCCTCGATGTGCTGGCCGTCGGCGTGACAGATCGACTGGAACGGCCGCAGCGCGTGCGGCGGCAACGTCACCATCGACAGACGACAGCGCACGCGCAGCGTCCTGCGTGCATCGAACTCGCGGCGCAGATGCTCGACGAAAAACCCGTTCAGGCGCAGCGCGACCGGTGCCGGCATCTCCAGACAGATGCCCGGGTAGGCGCTGGAATCGACCGGGCTGAACCGATCACGCAGCTCCACCGCCAAGGCCACCAGCGCTTCCGGATCGAGCAGAGCGTCGTCGATCACGTAGCAGAACCGGCTGTTGTCCAGGCGCACCGGTTCGATCTGCGGCCGCGGATTGAATGCCGTGATTTTTTCCAGCGTTCCCTTCAAGTCTCGCCCGTCGTTCGCATGAAACTATCCGTTCCGGTCGAACAACCATAGCACCGCACGCGCGAACTGGGCACGCCAGGCGGCCTCGTTGTGTTGCGCGTCGGCAGCGACGGTCGTGGCTATCCTGGCCGGCGGATGCCCTTGTGCGCGCAGCTGGGCGACCATGCGCTGCATGTCGCCCACCATCTCCTCGCCTTCCTTGCCGCCGGCATAGAAATACAGCTTCGCATCCTTGCGCGGCGGCTGCGTCCTGGCGAAATCGAACACGGCCGGTTTGGCCGGCCAATACGCCGGCGAGAACATGCCGGCCCTGGAGAACACCTGCGGATACTGCTCGATCGCGTACTGCGAAATCAGCCCGCCCATCGACGAGCCCATGATCGCCGTGTCGGCGCGACCGGGCTTCGTCCGATAGTGCTGGTCGATGTAGGGCTTGACCGTGCCGACGACGA
>JAFEFQ010000080.1 GCA_018240505.1 Pseudomonadota bacterium | reverse complement strand
CTTGCGGACTTGCGGACTTGCGGACTTGCGGACTTGCGGACTTGCGGACTTGCGGGACATTTTCACGGGGTGATCCTTCGCCGACGAGTGAAACCGCCCGTCGAACGCCGATGCCGCAACGCCGACAGAATTTCAGGCGAAATTAACAGACGATCTGTTAGGGACGCAAGCTCGCCCGACCGACGGTATGCGCGGTTTGAAAGTGGGGCCGCGTACGCGGCAGGGTATCCGGGCGTGCGCCCCCGTCGACGCTGGCACGCAGCGCACGCTGGCTGGATCGGAATCGAACGACGCAAGCCAGTCGCGCACCGGCATTGGCGCGATATTCGCCCTACGAAGCGAGCCGCTTGATCGTTTCGAGCAGCACCTTGTTGCCGGCGTCCTTCTTGCGCCCCTCTTCCCAGACTTGGCGCGCCTCGTCCTTGCGCCCGGACACCCACAGCACTTCGCCGAGATGCGCGGCGATCTCCGGATCGCGTTGTTTCGCGTAGGCACTGCGCAGCTGTTCGACCGCGGCTTCGAGGTTGCCGAGGCGATACTGCACCCAGCCCATGCTGTCGATGATCGCGGGTTCGCCGGGTTTGAGCTTGAGCGCTTTTTCGATCAACGCGAGCGCTTCAGTCTTCTTGTCGGTGCGGTCGGCGAGCGTGTAGCCGAGCGCATTCAGTGCGTCGGCGTTATCGGGCTTGAGTTCGAGCACGCGGCGCAGGTCGCGGATCGCGTCGTCGACGCGGTCCGCGCTTTCGCAGGCGAGCGCGCGCGCATACAGCAGGCGCGTGTCGTCGGGCAGGGCCTGCAGGCCGCGATCGTAGACCGCGATCGCGTCGGCCGGACTCTTGCCCTTGCCGCCGCTCAACTCGGCCTCGAGCAGGAACACCTCGCCCAGCGATTTCGCCTCGTCGGCGACGCGCGCCTCGAGTTCGTGCAGCAGGCTCATCGCGTCGGCGGCGCGGCCCGTGGCATGGAGCAGGATCGCGGTGCGCTGCTGCGCATCGAACCACTCGTCCTCGCCCTCGCCGACCTCGGCGTACCACTTGAGCGCGTCGGCGCTGCGTTCGGCGAGTTCGCTGAGCTGGCCGAGCAGCAGCAGGCGCATCGGCGGCCGCGGCTGCGATTCGGCGAGCACCTGGCGATACAGGGTTTCGATCTGCGCCCTGTTCGCCTTCGCGTCGCCATGCGCGAGATACGCGGCGCGCGCCGCATAGACGCGATCGTTCTGCGGTCCCTCGGCGAGCACCGCCGAGGCCTGCGCGTAGTCGCCGAGGTCGCCGAGCAGCGCGGCGTAAGCGACGCGCAGGCGCGCGTTGTCCTCGCGCCCCGCGGCGCCGGGTGCGGACTTCGCGCTGCGCAGCGCATCGGCGAACAGCTTGCGCGCGCCGTCCTTGTCGCCCGCGCCGATCTTCACCTGCGCGGCCCAGGCGTACGTCTCGGGCGTGTGGAAGCGTTCGATCGCGCGCTGCGCGAGCGTCTTCGCGATGTCGCCGCGGTCGAGCCGCATCGCGATCTGGCCGACCGCGATCCACACCTGCGCATCGTTGCCGAGATCGACGGCCTGCACCGTGTTGTCCGGCTTCGCGCCTTCGCCGCGCAGCAGGCGCTCGAACATGAGGCCGGCCGCGGTCTTGTTCTCGGCGCCGAGCAGGGCCTGCGACACGGCACGCCAGCCGCTGCCGCCGGGCCGACGCACAAGCCAGGCCAGATCGAGAAACGCCGCGTCGTCCGCACCGGCATGCAGCGCGAGCATCGCGCGCGCCTGGCGCACGCCGACCTCGTCGCCGTGCAGCGCCTGCCAGCGCAACAGCGCCGCGTGCGCGGCCTCCCATTGCCGGCCCGCGATCGCGATATGCGTGGCCTGTTCGGCGATCGCCGGATCCTCGCTCGCCTGCGCCGCGTCGGCATAACGCTGCGCGGCGGTCGCCGCGTCCGCATCGACCAAGGCGAGTTCGCCGGCGAGCAGGTTGGCGATCAGGTCGCGCTGGCGCGGATCGGGGGCGATGTCGAGCCGCTGCAACGGCTGCGGCGCGGCGACGGCGGACGCCGCCGGCCTGTCTGCGGGGACCGCGGCGCAAGCCCCGAGCAGCACGGCCGCCGCCAGCAGGGCCCATTCACGCAATCCGGACGAATATGTCTTCACTGTCTGTTCCACTGCGGCGTATCGTCGCTGCCCCTGCCAGCTCGGGGCACGAACGCCGGATTTCAAACCGCTCCACGCCGCCGCTTGCTTGATATCGCCCGGCACGGGCCGCACAATTTCGCGTCGATGCAGGCTTTCCAGCACCTGCCGCAAGCTTACCCGATTACCTCGAACATGGCCCTGATCGCCCTCGGACTCAACCACCTGACCGCGCCGCTCGACCTGCGCGAGAAGGTCGCGTTCGCGCCCGAGGCGACGGCCGAGGCGCTCGGCGACCTCGCCCACCAGCCCGGCGTCAACGAGGCGCTGATCCTGTCCACCTGCAACCGCACCGAGCTCTATGTCGAGGTCGAGGCGGGTGCGGAGGACGCCGCCCGGCGCTGGCTGCTCGACCACCATGGATTGACCCAGCGCCGGCTCGACGAGTTCCTCTACCGGCACGAGGACAACGCGGCCGTGCGCCACCTGTTCCGCGTCGCCACCGGGCTCGACTCGATGGTGCTCGGCGAGCCGCAGATCCTCGGCCAGGTCAAGGACGCCTACCAGACCGCGCGCAGCGCCGGCACGCTGCGCACCTCGATGGAACGCCTGCTGCAGCAGACCTTCGCCGTGGCCAAGCGCGTGCGCACCGACACGCGCATCGGCGCGAACCCGGTCTCGGTCGCCTACACCGCGGTGCGCATGGCCGAGCGCCTGTTCGCCAACCTCGCCGACGCCTGCGTCATGCTGATCGGCGCGGGCGAGACGATCGAACTGGCCGCGCGCCACCTGTCCGAATCGAAGGTGCGCCGCCTGATCGTCGCCAACCGCACGCTGGAAAACGCGCAGGCGCTGGCCGCGCGTTTCGGCGCCTACGCGATCTCGCTCGCCGACCTGCCGCAGCACCTGGCCGAAGCCGACATCGTCATCGCCTCGACCGCGAGCACGACGCCGATCCTGTCCCGCGAACTGGTCGAGAACGCGATCCGCGCACGCAAGCGCCGGCCGATGTTCCTCGTCGACATCGCCGTGCCGCGCGACATCGAGCCGGCCGTGGCCGAGCTCGACGACGTGTTCCTGTACACGGTCGACGACCTGAAGCAGGTGATCGACGACAACCTGCGCTCACGCCAGGCCGCAGCCAGCGAGGCCGAGGCGATCATCGACCTGCAGGTCGAGCATTACCTCGCCTGGCGGCGCGCGCTGGACGTGCGCAATCCGCTCGCGGCGCTGCGCTCCGACGCCGAGGCGCAGCGCGACGCAACGCTCGACAAGGCGCGCGCCCTGCTCGCGGGCGGGCGCACGCCCGAGCAGGCGCTCGAATTCCTCGCCCACACGCTGACCAACAAGCTGCTGCACACGCCGAGCGCGAACCTGCGCGCCGCCGCGCTGCGCGGCGACGTCGAACTGCTGCGCGCCGCGGAGCAGTTGTTCGACCGCGATGCGCCCCCGGACCCGAAGCACGAATGAATCCATCGATCCGCCGCAAGCTCGACGAGCTTGCCGAGCGTCACCAGGAAGTCTCCCTGCTGCTCGCCCAACCCGAAACCCTCGCCGACAACGCGCGTTTCCGCGACCTGTCGCGCGAGTTCGCCCAGCTCGAGCCGCTGACGGCGTCGCTGCACGCCTACGACGATGCCGGCAGGAATCTCGAAGCGGCGCGGGCGATGCTCAAGGACCCCGAGCTGAAGGAACTCGCCGAGGGCGAAATCACCGAGCTCGAGGCGCGGCGCGAGGCGCTCGATCACGAGTTGAATTTGCTCCTGCTGCCGAAGGACGCGCGCGACGACGCGAACATCTTCCTCGAAGTGCGCGCCGGCACCGGCGGCGACGAGGCGGCGATCTTCGCCGGCGACCTGTTCCGCATGTATACGCGCTACGCCGAAACGCAGGGCTGGCGCGTGGAGATCCTTTCCGCCAATCCCGGCGAGCACGGCGGTTACAAGGAAGTCATCGCTCGCGTCGAAGGCAAGGGCGTCTTCTCGAAACTGAAATTCGAATCGGGTACGCACCGCGTGCAGCGCGTGCCCGAGACCGAAGCGCAGGGCCGCATCCACACCTCGGCCGCGACGGTCGCGATCCTGCCCGAGATGGACGAGATCGAGGACGTCGAGCTGAATCCGGCCGATCTGAAGGTCGACACGTTCCGCGCTTCCGGCGCCGGCGGCCAGCACGTCAACAAGACCGACTCGGCGATCCGCATCACCCACCTGCCGAGCGGCATCGTCGTCGAATGCCAGGACGAGCGCAGCCAGCACAAGAACCGTGCGCGCGCGATGTCGCTGCTCAAGGCGCGCCTGACCGACGAGCAACGCAGCAAGCAGACCGCGGCGCAGGCCGAATCGCGGCGCCTGCAGGTCGGCTCGGGCGACCGCAGCCAGCGCATCCGCACCTACAATTTTCCGCAGGGACGCATCACCGACCACCGCGTCAATCTGACTTTGTACAGCCTGCCGGCGATCCTCGGCGGCGACCTCGATCCGCTGCTGGTCCCGCTGACCCAGGAGTACCAGGCCGACCAGATGAAGTCGCTGACCGAAGGCGGTCTCGCCGGCGGCGGCGCATGAACGCCGCGCTGCTGCCGGCGACGCTCGACGCGATCGCCACGCTGATCGAACGCGGCGATTTCGCCGGCGCCGAGCGCCGCGCGCAGGCCGCGCTGCAGACCCTGCCGCCGCACGCGGAAATCTGGCGCCTGCTCGCGATCGCGCAGATCCGGCGCGGCCAGCTCGACGCGGCCGCGCGCTCGCTGCAGCAGGCGCACCGGCTCGATCCGAACTCGGTCGAGGTGCTGTGCAATCTCGCCGCGGTCGAAATCCATCGCGGCAACGCGAACGGCGCGACGGGCCTGCTCGAACGCGCCTTGCAGCTCGCGCCGAACCATGTCGGCGCACTCAACAATCTCGGTCGCCTGCGCCACCAGCTCGGCGACTACGCCGGCTCGGCGCAATGTTTCGAACGCAGCCTGCGCCTGGACCCGCAAAATGCACAGACCTGGTTCGACCTCGCCAACGCAAGTGCTTCGCTGCACCAGTGGAGCGCCGCCGAATCGCATGCGCGCCAGGGCCTGAATCTGGCACCGCGTTCGGCCGACGGCTGGTACGTGCTCGGCTACCTGTACGAGCGCCAGGGCCGCCTCGACGAGGCGTTGCAGCCGTACCGCACCTCGATGGAATTGCAGCCGCGCCCGCATACCGCGCACAACCTCGCCCTCGTGCTCGAACAACGCGGCGACTGGCGCGCCGCGGCGCGCGTGCTCGAACAGGCGCTGCAGCTCGAGCCGAACCTGCACGAAGCGCTCGGCCAGCTTGTCTTCGCCAAGCGCAAGCTGTGCGAGTGGGACGGCCTGCCCGCATTGAGCGCGCGCATGCTCGCCGCGGTCGACGCCGGCATCGAAGGCATCACCGCGTTCTCGTTCCTCGCCGAAGAGGCGTCGCCGGCGCAGCAACTGCATTGCGCGCGCACGTTCGCACGCCAGTTCGCGCGCGAGCCGATGCCGGCGCTGCCCGCAGTGGGCCTCGACGGCCCGCTGCGCGTCGGCTTCGTCTCCTCCGGTTTCAACGAGCATGCGACCGGCCTGCTCATGGTCGAACTGATCGAACGCCTGCGTGCGGCTAGCCTGACCACGGTCGCGTTCGCGACCACGCCGGGCGACCGCAGTGCGCTGCGCGATCGACTGACCCAGGCATTCGACGAATTCCACGAAGTCGCGCTGCAGTCGCCCGAAGCGATCGCACAGCGCATCCGCGATGCGCGCATCGACGTGCTGATCGACGTCGACGGCTACTGCATGAACTCGCTGCCGCGCATCTTCGCGCTGCGGCCCGCACCGATCCAGGTCAACTACCTCGCCTACCCCGGCTCGCTCGGCGCGCCGTGGTATGACTACCTGATCGCCGACCACGTCGTGATCCCGGCCGCGCAACGCGCGTACTACGACGAGAAAATCGCCTGGCTGCCGCGCTGCTACCAGCCGACCGACACCACGCGCGTCGTCCCGCCGGCACCGTCGCGCGAGGCGCTGGGACTGCCCCCGACCGGATTCGTCTACTGCTGCTTCAACGCGAACTGGAAGATCACGCCGCAGAGCTTCGCCCTGTGGATGCGCATCCTCGACGCCGTGCCCGGCAGCGTGCTCTGGCTGCTCGACGAACAACCCGGCAGCGGCGTGGCCGGACGCCTGCGCGACGCCGCACGGCTGGCCGGAGTCGACCCGCAACGGCTCGTGTTCGCGCCGAAGACGAACCACGCCGACTACCTCGCGCGCTACCAGTGCGCCGACCTGTTCCTCGACACGAATCCGTACAACGCGCACACGACCGCCTCGGACGCGCTCTACGTCGGCTGCCCGGTGCTGACGCGACCGGGCGACACGTTCGCCTCGCGCGTCGCCGCGAGCCTGAACCTGCAGATCGGCCTCGACGAGCTCGTCGTCGGCGACGACGAAGCCTTCGTCGCGCTCGCGATCGAGCTTGCCCGGCAGCCGGCGCGCCTCGACGCGCTGCGTGCGCGCCTGCGCGATCCGGCCACGCGCGCGCGCCTGTTCGACATGCCGGCCTATGCGCACGACTTCGCCGCGCTGCTGATGCGCATGGCACAGCTCGCCCGGAACGGCGAAGCCCCACGCGACCTTCCGTAGGGGCTCGATTCATCGAGCCCGTTTTCGTCATTTCCGTGCAAAAAGCCGGGCGCGAACGTATTGAATTACTATCGCGCGAGGCGCGCGAAAATCGCACCCCTACGACCATTCGCTCCGTGCAGGTATGCTTTCACCATGACCGCCGCCAAAGAGTTCACCCCGCTCAATCTTTGCGTGCTGACCGTGTCCGACACGCGCACCGCGCAGAACGACACCTCGGGCGACTATCTCTGCGATGCGCTCGCCGCGGCCGGCCATCGCCTGCACGCGCGCGCGCTCAGCCGCGACGACAAGTACCGGCTGCGCGCGATCGTCTCCGAATGGATCGCGCAGACCGACGTGCACGGCATCCTCGTCACCGGCGGCACCGGCTTCACCGGCCGCGACTCGACGCCCGAGGCGCTGCGCCCGCTGCTCGACAAGGAGATGCCGGGCTTCGGCGAGATGTTCCGCGTGCTCTCGTTCGAGGAGATCGGCACCTCGACCCTGCAGTCGCGCGCGTTCGCCGGCCTTGCCAACGACAAGTTCGTGTTCTGCCTGCCCGGCTCGACCTCGGCCTGCCGCACGGCC
>JAFEFQ010000007.1 GCA_018240505.1 Pseudomonadota bacterium | reverse complement strand
TTCGGCCCATTCGCTGCGCGAATGTTCGCTACGGCATCCTGCCTTCGCAGTCCGCCTACGCGGGAATTGACGAGCAAAACCCGCGCGACCGCGTTGATTCCTTTCGCGCGAAGCGCGCGAAAGGCGCATCCCTGCGCCAAACCTCCGGCAGGTATGCGCCACGCGCCAACAATGCGAAAATGCCCGCATCCGAAGCGAGGCGATCCATGCAGACCACCCCGACTCACCCCGCAAAGCAGCCGGCTGCGCCAGCCGCGGCGTTGACCGACGACAACAAGTCGCTGTCGCTGCGCATCAACGGCCGCGCCTACGCGTTCGACGGCGACGAAACGATGCCGCTGCTCTGGTACCTGCGCGACGTGCTGCGCCTGACCGGCACCAAGTTCGGCTGCGGCATCGGCGCCTGCGGCGCGTGCACCGTGCTGATCGACGGCAAGGCGCAACGCGCCTGCATGACGCCGGTCAAGGCCGCGAGCAAGCGCGAGGTGACGACGATCGAGGGCCTCGCCGGCAACGAGCTGCACCCGCTGCAGCAGGCCTGGATCGAGATCGACGTGCCGCAGTGCGGCTATTGCCAGGCCGGGCAGATCATGGCCGCGGCCGATCTGCTCAAGCGCAATCCCAATCCGAACGACGACGAGATCGGCAGGATTTCCAACCTGTGCCGCTGCGGCACGTATCCGCGCATCCGCAAGGCGATCAGGCGCGCGGCAGAAATCGGCAAGGAGCGCGCAGCGCGCGAGGGTGGCAAGTCGTGAAGGATGACCGGGCGATCACAAATTCCTCGCGCCGCCGCTTCCTCGTCGCAGGCGCGGCGGCTTCCGGCGCGCTGATCGTCGGCTGGCGCGCGGCGGACGCGCAAACCTCCCTGCCCTACCTCGGCGCGCGCATCGAGCCGACCGCGCTCGGCGCATTCGTGCGCATCGAGAAGAGCGGCGAGATCATCATCGGCGCGCGCGGCTGCGAGATCGGCCAGGGCGTGAAGACCTCGCTGCCGATGCTGATCGCCGAGGAGCTCGACGTCGACTGGAATCGGGTACGCGTCGAGCAGTTGCCCTACGGCTATATCGACACCGACAAGGGGCCTGGCAACAAGTACGGCGACCAGGGCGCCGGCGGCAGCACGAGCATTCCGACCGCGTGGAAGGATCTGCGCCAGGCCGGTGCGACCGCGCGCTGGCTGCTGCTCGTCGCCGCATCGGCAAAGCTCAACGTTCCGGCCGGACAACTGCACACGGAATCAGGCAGCGTGATCGCGCCGGACGGCACGAAACTTTCCTATGGCGACCTCGTCGATGCCGCCTCCCGGCTCGATCCGCCGACCGAGCCGCGCACGCTGAAGAATCCGGACGAGTTCAACGTCGTCGGCAAGCCGACTCCCACGGTCGACGCGCGCGCGATCGTCACCGGGCAGACGCAGTACGGCATCGACGCCTGGCGCGCCGAGGCGCTTGTCGCCGTCGTCGCGCGCTCGCCGTGGATCGACGGCGAAATCGCCAGTCTCGACGATGCCGAAGCGCGCAAAGTGCCCGGCGTGAAGGACATCGTGCGCATCGCCGGCCCCAAGCCCGGCGACGCCTTCGACGCCGCGCTCGCCGACGGCGTGGCCGTGCTCGCGACGAGCACCTGGGCCGCGCTCAAGGGACGCGACAAGCTCAAGATCGAATGGAAGCCCGGTCCGTTCGCCCACGAATCGACGGACGCGCTGCGCCGCCAGGCCGACGAGATGCTCAAGCCCGCGAACACGGACAAGGCCGTCGCCGTGCGCCGCGACGGCGACGTCGACAAGGCGCGCAAGGCCGCGCGCAGGACGATCGAGGCGCGCTACACCATGCCCTTCCTCGCACACGCGACGATGGAACCGCCGGCCGCGCTGATCCAGGTCGAGAAGGACAAGGTCCTGCTGATCGCCTCGCTGCAGGATCCCGACGGCGCGTCCGAAGTCATCAGCGCGGTCACCGGCATCACGCGCGCCAGGATCGAGATCCGCATGACGCGCGCCGGCGGCGGTTTCGGCCGGCGCCTGAAGAACGACTACATCGCCGAGGCCGCGCTGATCGCGAAACAGACCGACAAGCCGGTCAAGCTGATGTGGACGCGCGAAGACGATCTGCGCCACGACTTCTATCGCCCGTTCTGCACGTTCCAGATGGCGGCGAGCCTCGACCGCAAGAACGAGATCAGCGCATGGTCCGCGCATTGCGCGGCGACGCCGCGCAACCATCGCGAGACGCGCATGAAGAATCGCCCGCTGTGGGCGTCGACCCTCGCGCCCGACGATTTCCCGGCCGGCCTCGTGCCGAACTTCGATCTTTCGCTGCTGCCGCTGGCCTCGGGCCAGCCGCGCGGCTGGTGGCGCGCCCCGGCACACAACGCGACCGCGTTCGCCGTGCAGAGCTTCATCGACGAGATCGCCGTCGCGCTCAAGCAGGACCCGCTCGCGCTGCGCCTCAAGCTGCTCGGCGAGCCGCGCGAGCTGCCGTACAAGGGCCACGGCGGCCCGACCTTCGACACCGGGCGCATGGCCGCCGTGCTCAAGGCCGCGGCGGAAAGGATCGGCTGGGGGCGCAAGCCGGACACGGATCGCGGTCTCGGCATCGCCGGCCATTTCACCTTCGGCGGCTACGCCGCGCACGCGCTCGAAGTCTCGGCGATCGACGGCAAGGTCGTCGTCCATCGCGCGGTCTGCGCGATCGACGTCGGCCACGTGGTCAACCCGCTCGGCCTCGAGGCGCAGATGATCGGCGGCACGATCGACGGCCTGTCGACCGCGCTCAACCTCGGCATCACGCTCAAGGACGGCAAAGTACAACAATCCAATTTTGGCGATTATCCACTTTTGCGCATGGGCCAGGCGCCGGTCGAGGTCGAGGTGATCATCATCGATTCGGGCAAGGAGCCGTCCGGCGCCGGCGAGATGGGCCTGCCAAGCGCGCTGCCCGCGTTGACCAATGCGATCTATGCTGCGACCAAGGTGCGTATCCGCGAACTGCCGATCGGCGACCAGTTGCGCAGGATCCTGTAGCGCAATTCTCGAGGGAACCCGAAAACACGAAGCGGAAGAGCATGCAAAGCTCGTTCTTCCGGTGTTTCGATTGCGCGGAACGTCGTTCCGCTACGCTCGACACAAACGGGTTCGAACTCGCGACGGGTTCTATTTTTCGTCCAGCACCGTGGCCGGTTTCCATTTCCTGGCGGGTGGCTCATAAGGCCTCGGGGGAACGTCCGCACAGCCGCCACCCGCCATGACGATCATGAAAGCGGCCTTGCACTTGATCTTTCCCAAGGGCGTGTCGAATTCCTTTTCGGCACTGAGGTTCTTGTCTACGAACTCGGCAGTCTTGCGCAACACCGCGCCGAGCAGGTTTTCGTTCTCCGGCGCTTTCCATGCGCTGGCGAAATGGTTGGGGCGGATCTTCACCGGCCGCTTCAGCGTCATCAGCGGCGACGGCGCCGTCGATTCGGGAATGAAATGCGGGAGCTGTCCAGCGTCGGACCGATCGGCGACCTCCGCGGGAATGTCGATGCTGCCGTCAGCCTTGAAGATGTGCGGCTGCGCCATCGATTCAACCGGAGGAGCAACGGAAGGCCGAGCCGGAGTCTCTGCGGCGACTGGCGCGCGCTGAACCGCTGGTGCGGTCGGTACCAGCGGAGGCGGCCGAGTCGGCGGCGGTGGTTCCGGCAACGCGGGTTCGGCAGGCGCGGCGTCGAGCAGCCGCACCTCGATGCGGCCTTCGTCGAGCATCGGATGCGGCCGCATCAGCAGGTACAGGCACAGCGCCGCAAGCAAGTGCAGGAGGATGGTGGCGGAGATGGCGACGATGCGCGGAGCACGCGGCCCGCGCGGCTCGCGTGCGCGCGCATGCGCGAGGGCACGCGCGCGAACGTCTTCGCTCCCATCCTCCACGGCCTCCCTTCGGGATGGCGGCATGTCGGACGTGCCTGTGGCTGGACTCATGGGCGGCAAAGAGCGAATCGGTCGCGCGACCTTATCGCGCCCGACCTAAATCGAGTCGGAACGCGCGATCCGAGAAACTCGACGCCAACCACGACCGCAAGCCCGCCCCGGCCGAATTCACCGAGGCCAAGGGGCCGCCCGATCGGCCACAACAGCAAGACCGGGCGACGCAAGTCCCGGGCGGGCTGAACTGCCCACCTGCCTTTGGTCTACGGTTGCGTGTGCGGCTCGCTCCGTTTCGGCGGCGGGCGGCGATAGAACGTATCGTCGCAATCCTGGCCGATCATCGTCAGGTTCGCGATCGTCGAATCGGAAGAATAGGCCGCATCGATATCGACCTGCGACTCGCGCTGCGCCGGAACATCCCAGGATCGCTGCGTCGCGAACGCGAGCAGACGCGTGACTCGCGCCGCTTTGGCCGCACGCTCGTTTATCGTCGGCCCGGACGATCCGACCAGCGTGCCGCGCGCGCAGCGCAGCACGTTGTGACCGCGCGCCATCAACTCGCGTGCACGCTCGATGCCTTCTTCGCGTGGCGTCCGCCTGGGAGTCGGCACCAAGCGCACCGAACCGTCGGAATTGAACAGCCGAGCGGACGAAGTCGCGGGCGACGATTCCGCTGCGAGCGGCGGTGCGTTCGCCATCTCCGACGGCGACGACGTCGTGGCGGGCTTCGGCACCCGGATCAGCGCCGGTACTGCGGCGTTCACCCGCACCGGCGGTTCCGGCAGACTCGGCTCGGACGGCGCCGCGTCGAGCAACCGCACCTCGATGCTGCCTTCATCGACAATCGGACGCGGCCGCATCAGCAGGTACAGACACACCGCCGCGAGCAGGTGCAGGAGGATCGCAGCGGAAACAGCGACGATGCGCGGCGGGCGCGGCCCGCGTGTCTCGCTCGCACGCACATGCGCGAGGGCGCGCGCGCGAATGCCTTCGTTCCAGTCGTCCGCAGCCTCGCATTCAGACCGGAACATGTCGGACATCCCTGTGGCTGGGTTCATCTGCGGGAAAGCGGCGATCGGTCGCGCGACCTTATCGCGTCCAGGCTAAATCGACGCTGAGTGCGCAGCGCCGTCGCCCGAAACCGGCAGGCTCTTGAGTTCCGGATCACTCCGCCCCACCTCGCATCATTCCGCATTTCCGACAGGACGAAACTCCATGGCACTGTTCACGCCCCTCGAGATCGGCGATATCACGCTGCGCAACCGCATCGCCATCTCGCCGATGTGCGAATACTCGGCGGTCGACGGGGTGCCGAACGACTGGCATCTCGTTCACCTCGGCAGCCGTGCCGTGGGTGGCGCCGGGCTCGTGTTCACCGAGGCGGCGGCGATCTCGCCGGAGGGGCGTATCTCGGCAAGCGATGCCGGAATCTGGAACGAGACGCAGCAAGCCGCATGGACGCGCATCGTGGAATTCGTGAAAACCCAAGGCGCCGCCGCCGGCATCCAGCTCGCCCACGCCGGACGCAAGGCGTCTACCGACGTGCCTTGGCGCGGCGGCAAGCCGCTCGTCGACGTCCCCGGCGCGTGGACGCCGGTGGCGCCGAGCGCGATCGCGTTCGATGCCGGCCATGCCGTGCCGGCCGCGCTCGACGATGCCGGCCTGCGCAAGGTCACCGCCGATTTCGTCGCAGCGGCCGGGCGCGCCCGCGATGCCGGATTCGACGTCGTCGAAATCCACGCGGCACACGGCTATCTGCTGCACGAGTTCCTGTCGCCGCTGTCGAACCGGCGCACGGATGCCTATGGCGGTTCGCTGGAAAATCGCGCGCGCCTGCTGCGCGAAGTCGTCGCCGCCGTGCGCGCCGTGTGGCCGCAACCGCGGCCGCTGGTCGTGCGCGTCTCGGCGACCGACTGGACCGAAGGCGGCTGGGGCATCGACGAGTGCGTGGAACTGTCGCGCTGGCTCAAGGCCGGCGGCGTCGATCTGATCGACACCTCGTCGGGCGGCAATGTCGCCCACGCGAGGATTCCGGTGGGCCCCGGATACCAGGTGCCGTTCGCCGCGCGCATCCGCCGCGAAGCGGGCATCGCGACCGGCGCCGTCGGAATGATCACAGCGGCGACCCAGGCGCAGGCGATCGTCGAACGCGGCGAGGCCGATCTGGTCCTCATTGCGCGCGAATCGCTGCGCGACCCCTACTTCCCGCGCCGTGCCGCGGTGGAGCTCGGCGTGAAAATTCCCCCGCCAGAACAATATCTGCGCGCCTGGTAGTGCGGCCTGCGGCGCCGCCGCTTGACCGCGCTGCGAGAAAGGAGAAGTCTAGCCTCCCTTCTCCCATCGGGAGATGGTGGCGCATCAGCGCCGGATGAGGGAAGCGCATTCCACATCGCAATGCCATTGCGGATCGTGAGGCCTTTCCCTCATCCGCCCTCCGGGCACCTTCTCGCGGTGAGAGAAGAGAGGCGAATTACCTTTCCCGGTCAGGAGGAGCGTCGTGGCATACACCACCGAAGGCATCCGAAACATCGCGCTCGTCGGCCATTCCGCCGCGGGCAAGACCACGCTGTTCGAAGCCCTGCTGCACGCGGGCGGCGCGATCCAGGTTCCCGGCACGATCGAGCGCGGTACCACGGTTTCCGACCACGACCCCCTCGAAAAGCAGCGCCAGCATTCGCTCAATGCGAGCATCGCCTCGATCGACAGCGGCGCCTGCCACATCAACCTGATCGACACGCCGGGCTCGCAGGATTTCCGCGGGCCGACGCTGACCGCGCTCGCCGCGGTCGAAACCTGCGCGATCGTCGTCAACGCGCACGCCGGCATCGAATACGGCACGCAGCGCATGATGCACCACGCGAAGCAGCGCGGCGTCGCGCGCATGATCGTGGTCAACAAGATCGACGGCGGCAATCCGCGCGCGATCGTCGAACAGCTGCGCGAGGCCTTCGGCCCGGAATGCCTGCCGATCAACCTGCCCGCGCAGGGCGGCAAGACCGTCGTCGATTGCTTCTTCAAGCCCGATTCCAGTCAGGGCGCGGGCGTCGCCGATTTCGACAGCGTCGCCGCCGCGCACCAGCGCATCATCGACCAGGTCGTCGAGATCAACGAAACGGTGATGGGCCACTATCTCGACGCAGGCGAGGAATCGCTCAGCGGCGCCGAGTTGCACGACGCCTTCGAGCAGTGTCTCAGAGAGGGCCATCTCGTGCCGATCTGCTTCGTTTCCGCGCGCACCGGCGCGGGCGTGCGCGAGTTCCTGCAGATCATCGAGAAACTGCTGCCGAATCCGCTCGAAGGCAACCCGCCGCCGTTCGCCAAGGGCAGTGGCGCGAGCGCCACGCCGATCGAAGCGAAACCTGACCCGAATGCGCATGTGATCGCGGACGTGTTCAAGATCGTCAACGATCCGTTCGTCGGCAAGCTCGCCGTATTCCGCGTCTACCAGGGCACGATCAAGAAGGATTCGCAGTTGTTCATCGACGACGGCAAGAAACCGTTCAAGGTCGGCCATCTGTTCAAGCTCAAGGGCAAGGATTACGTCGAGATCGAGCAGGCGATTCCGGGCGACATCGCCGCCGTGGCGAAAGTCGAGGAGATCCATTTCGACGCTGTGCTGCACGACTCGCACGACGAGGACCAGATCCACTTGGCCCCGCTCGCGTTTCCGCAGCCTATGTTCGGCCTCGCGGTCGAGCCCGCGCACAAGGGCCACGAGCAGAAGCTCGCCGCCTCGCTCAACAAGCTCGCCGAGGAAGACCCCTGCTTCCGCTACGAGCACAACAAGGAGTTGAACGAGTCGGTGGTCCGCGGCCTCTCCGACCTGCATCTGCGCCTGATGCTCGAACGCCTCAAGGAACGCTACGGCGTCGAGGTCAAGACGCGTCCGCCGCGCATCGCCTATCGCGAAACCGTGGCGACGAAGGCCGAAGGTCATCACCGGCACAAGAAGCAGACCGGCGGCGCCGGCCAGTTCGGCGAGGTCTACCTGCGCATCGAGCCGCTGCCGCGCGGCGCGGGCTTCGAGTTCGTCGACGAAGTCAAAGGCGGCACGATCCCGGGCCAGTTCCTGCCGGCGGTCGAGAAAGGCGTGCGCCAGGTGCTCGAACACGGCGCCGTCGCCGGCTACCAGATGCAGGACGTGCGCGTCATCGTCTACGACGGCAAGTACCACACGGTCGACTCCAAGGAAGTCGCCTTCGTCGCCGCGGGCAAGAAGGCGTTTCTCGACGCGGTCGCCAAGGCGCAGCCGCAGGTGCTCGAACCGATCGTCCACCTCGAGGTGTTCGTGCCCGACGCACACGTCGGCGACGTCACCGGCGGCCTCGCCGGCAAGCGCGCGCAGATCAGCGGCACTGACTCGCTCGGCAGCGGCGAACTCGTCATCCGCGCGCTGGCGCCGCTGGCCGAAGTTTCGGACTACCAGACCGAACTGAAATCGATGACCGGCGGCAAGGGCCGCTACGCGATCGAGTTCAGCCACTACGACGCGGTGCCCGCGCAGGTGCAGAAGAAGCTCGTCGAGGCGTACAAGCCGAAGGTGGAGGAAGACTGAGAACCTGCCCTCAAAGCTACTACGCTCGACAATTTGCGCGTTCGCTCGCTACGCTTTGAGGACAGGTTCTGAGAAACCGGTGCCATTGCGGGACGGGTGACGAAGGAGCCGCATCGGTCGCGAAGGATGCGGCTCGCAGACTCGGCGCAGTCTAGGCCGCCGTGTGCAGAATCACGTTCAACGCGGCCGCGAGATCGCCGCGGAGGAACTTGAAACCCTGCGCCTGCGCACGCGCCGGAATCACGCGCTGGCCGGTCAGCAGCAGGTCGGCCATCTCGCCGAGCATCAGGCGCAGCGCGAACGCGGGCGCGGGCAGGATCGCGGGACGATGCAGCGCCGCGCCGAGTGCGCGTGTGAAGTCGGCATTGGTCACCGGCATGGGCGCGGTGGCGTTGTAGGCGCCCTGCGCGGACTCGGTGTCGATCAGCCAGCGGATCAGGCGTACCTCGTCTTCGCGCGCGATCCAGCTCATCCATTGCCTGCCGTCGCCGAACGGGCCGCCGAGGCCGAGGCGGAACGGCAGCAGCATCTTCGCCAGCGCGCCGCCGTCGGCGTCGAGCACGATGCCGGTGCGGACGCGGCAGACGCGCACGCCAAACGCGGTCGCCTTCGCGGCCTCGGTCTCCCAATCGCGGCACAGCTGCGCGGCAAAGTCGTTGCCCGCGGCAGCATCCTCGGCGAGTTCCTCGTCGCCGCGCGCGCCGTACCAGCCGACGGCGGAACCGGAAACGAGCACGCGCGGCTTCTGCTTGCACGCGGCAATCCAGTCGACGAGGTCGCGCGTGGTGGCGAGGCGCGATTCGCGCAGCGCCTGCTTGCGGGCTTCGCTCCAACGTCGCTCGGCGAGGTTTTCTCCGGCGAGATTGACGACGGCATCCACGTCGGCCGCATCGCACAGCCGGTCGATCAGGGCGACTTCCGCGGGCAGACGCCGCCGCGCGCGCTGCGGATCGCGCGTGAGCACGACGGCCTCGTGCCCGTCCGCGAGCAGCGAGCGACACAGCGCCAGGCCGATGAACCCGCTGCCGCCGGTGATGAGACAACGCATGGCGATTCCTCCGTGCGCGGGAGTTCTCGCGGTCCAGTTTACCGCGCCGCGGCGAAAATCCGCGTTAGTCATCCGCACACGAACCGCTGCAGCGCTGCGCTCAGTCCGCCGCGCGCATGCGCTGGATGAACACCGCCGCGCCGCCCTCGAAACGCAGCTTCATCTGCGAGCCGTCGTGTTCGGAGGCGACCACCTTGACCGGGCCCTTTTCCTGCGCGGCCTTGACGTCGCAGGCACGCAGCTGATCGGGCGTGCCGATAGGTTTGAGTACCAGCGGCGGACTGAACGGCTCAAAACCGCTGAAGCTGCTGCCGTGATCCGGAACGCCCATCACCGCGTTTTCCGGGCCGCCGGCACCCGACATCGGAAAGCGCTGCATGAACATGAAGATCTTGCCCTCGTGCGGAATCCAGAAGCGGTTCGGATCGCGGCTGGTCAGGCCGAGCGCGCCGCTCTTCGTCCACACCTGGAGAATATGACCTTGAGTGCAATCGGCCGAGGCGCATTCCTGCAGCACGAAATACTCGTCGTCGCTCATGCGCACGGTGCGGAAGTCGAAGATGTCGCCCTTCTGGAACGGCTCGGCCGGGAAGATCACGGCCGACATCTTCGGATCGACGTTGAAGTTGCTCGAAATGACATAGCCGCCGCGCCGCGTCTCCCATTTCGGCGCGGTCACGTCGACCTGGGGCAGCGTGGTCTGCGCCGGCAACGCGTCCGCGACGAGGCCTGACAGCGCCATCACGGTCCTCGACGCCACGCCAATCCAATGCTTCATGCAGGAATCCTCTCGCCGACAGGGTGATCCTGGAGTGTCGCGTTGCGGCCGGCAAGTGCCGATCGGCAAAGCTTTGTAACGGCGACCGGTTTGCCGCAGAATCGCAGCCCATCCGCCTGCCGACGATGCCCCGAGATGAGCGACACCGCGACTTCCGCAAACTCCGACCGCGCCGCGGCCGAATCGGTTCCGCCATTGAGCGCGACCGAAGCGCGCATCCTCGGCAGCCTGATCGAGAAGGCCGCGATCACGCCCGACGTATACCCGCTGACGATCAACGCGGTCGTGCAGGCGTGCAACCAGAAGACCAGCCGCGAACCGGTGATGCATCTGGACACGGGCGAAGTCGGCCATGCCCTGCGTGAGATGGAGGCGAAGGGCCTGGTCAAACCCGATCCGTTCGCGCAGCGCGCGGCACGCTATGCGCATTGCTTCGACGCGGTCTACGGCGTGATGCCGCGCCAACGCGCCCTGCTCTGCGTGATGCTGCTGCGCGGGCCGCAGACGCAAAGCGAACTGCACGCGCGTTGCGAGCGGCTGGCGGATTTCCCCGGCGTCGACGACGTGCGCGATTCGCTCGAGCGCCTGATCGCCCGCGAGCCCGCGCTCGTCGTGCGCATCCCGCGCAGCGGCGGCCAGCGCGAGGACCGCTACATGCACCTGCTCTGTGGTTCCGTCGACATCGAAGCCTATGCCACGGCCACGGCCGCGACGCAGGCTGCGCACGCCACCGACGACCACGACCTCGCCGAACGCGTCGCCAGGCTCGAAGCCGAAGTTGCCGCGCTCAAAGAGCGGCTCGCGCTGCTGTCGGGCTGAACGCGAAGCGCATGGTCTCGACGTCCGTTCCGCAAAAACCCGTCATCGGCATCGTCGGCAGCGCCGGCGCGTTCGGGCGCTGGCTGCGGCATTTCTTCGAGCAGCGCATGGGCCTGACCGTGATCGGGCGCGATCCGAACGGCGACGAGGCGCTGTCGCCGGAGGAGTTGATCGCGCGCGCCGACGTGCTGATCTTTTCCGCGCCGATCCGCGTCACGACCGCGCTGATCGACGAATACACCGTACTCGCGAATGGTCGTGAAGCCGGCAAGCTCTGGCTCGACCTGACCTCGATCAAGGCCGCGCCGATCGCGGCGCTGCTGCGCTCGCAGGCCGAAGTCGTCGGCCTGCATCCGATGACCGCGCCGCCGAAGACGCCGACGCTCGCGGGCCGCGTGCTCGTCGTCTGCGAGGCGCGCATCGACGCGTGGCGCCCCTGGCTGGCCGAATTTTTCGCCGCCATCGCGGCCGATTGCGTATACGCCGAGCCGGAGCAGCACGACCGCGTCATGGCCGTGGTACAAGGCATGACCCATGCCACGCACATGGCGCAGGCGGCGACGCTACAGGAACTAGCGCCCGCGCTCGGCGGCCTCAATGCGATCCATCCGTTCCGCACGATCGGTTACGAGCTCGACGGCGCGGTCACGCGGCGCATGCTCGCCGGCAATCCGGCGATCTACGAGGACATCCAGTTCGAGAATCCGCACGTGCCACTCATGCTGGAGCGTCTCGCCGCACACATCGATTTCCTGCGCGACCGCGTGCGCGAGGGCGGCGAGGACGCGCGCGCGTCGATGCGCACGCGGTTGCTCGCGCAGCCGCGCGACGCCTACGGCGCCAGGTCGCTCGCCGAAGGCAGCTACGGCTTCGAGCGGCTCGGCTACCTGCTCGCCGATCTTGCATCGAAGGCTTACCTCAGCGTGTTCCTGCCGCTCGACCGGCCCGGCTCGCTGCGCGCCCTGCTGTCGGTGTTCGAGGAACTGCAGATCAACCTCGACTCGATCCACTCCTCGCGCACGCCCGAGGGCGAGTTGCACTTCCGCATCGGCTACGATCCGGCGAACGATGCGCGGAAAGTACAGGCCGCGATCGCGGCGATCGGCGAACGCGGCATCGGCCGCGTGCTTCCGCACGACTGAAGCGAAAAACGAAAAGGCCGCCGCCACGCCGCTGGGCGCAGCGGCGGCCCTTGCCCGATCTAGTGGCCGCCGCCCGCGGCGAGCTGGTCGAGATCGATGCCCTGCTTGCCGAGGATGCCGCGCACGAGCCATGCGAACAATGCGAGATAGGCGAAGCAAAGGACGGGCACAATGAAGGAATAGTGGATGCCGAGGATATCGGCGAGCTTACCCTGCAGCGGCGGGATAATGCCGCCGCCGAGGATCATCATGATTAGGAACGCCGAACCCTGAGTCGTGTACTTGCCAAGACCGGCGATCGCCAGTGCGAAGATGCTCGGCCACATGATCGAGCAGCACAGGCCACCGGCAAGAAAGGCGTAGACCGCGATCGTGCCCGTGTTCGCAAGGCCAACCAGCATCGCAGCTACGCCGGCCAAGCCGAACACAAACAAGGTGCGCGAGGGCTTGTCGTCGCTGATATAGAACGCGACGATCTGCAGCAGCACGCAAAGGATATACCAGGCCAGCGGTGAGACGTCCTTACCGGCAAACCAGTTGACGACCAAGATCAGTGCGAACGCGAACAGCGGCACTACCGTGGCCAGGATTTTCTTGGTCGAACGCGAAAATTCGAACGCATTGATCGCGCCGGCCCAGCGACCGATCATCAGGCTGCCCCAAAACATCGAAATGAAAGGCGCAACGTGCGAAGCACTGTATTCGCCGAATTCCTTCTGCTTGAGCAGTTCGGAAAGATTGCTGCCGATCGCGACCTCGACGCCGACGTAGATGAAGATCGCAAGCATGCCGAGAACGAGCTGCGGATAGCGCATCGCACCCCAGCCTTCGTGGCTCACCTGCGCCCGGCGATTCGACAACAGCAGGCCACCGACCACTATGATCAGCGCGCTGAACAAGAAGTACATGCGATACAGCTCGAGTGGCTTGCGCAGTGATTCGCGCTCGTCGACCTGCGGCTTGACCGACGCTTCCAGTTGCGCAATCTGCGTCTCGATCGGCGCCCGGTCGGCCTCGCTCATCTGCGGCACGATGCGCTCGCGCAAGTCGGTGACCTGTTTGCCGACCGGCGCGATGCTTGCGTCGATCACCGCGATGCGGTTCGCCTCGGCGCTGCGATAGCTGTTGAACACCGGAACGAACACGATGACCAACAGGCCAGTGATGATGAGCAGTGTGCGCAGTGCCTTGTTCGCGTGCTCAATCGGCTCGTCGCTGATGCCAGGCGGAACCTTCTTCGAGAAGCCGAACAACACCGCCGCCGCAACGAACAGCAAGCCGACCCCGACGTAGAGAATGATGACCTTGGACAGCGGCAGCGCCGCGATCTGTTCGTCGGTGACATTCACCGCGCTTCCGAACAATGCGAACGCGACGATCAGCGGGCCGATCATCGTGCCGAACGAGTTGACGCCGCCGCCGAGATTGACGCGGCTGTTGCCGGTCGACGGATCACCGAGCGCGATTGCGAACGGCTGTGCGCCAGTTTGTTGCAGCGAGAATCCGAGCGCGACGATAAACAGGCCGGCGAGCATGCCGATAAACGTGTTCGCGCTGACCGCGATAATCATCACGCCCGCGCCGAGCGCGGAAAACAAGAGACCGTAGACGATGCTCTTCTTCAACCCCCAATGGCCGACAAGGTCACGGCCGCGTACCGAGCCAATGATGAACAGCGTGAGCGCGCCGACGTAGTACGCCGTGTAAAACGCGAAATCGACGAGCTGTGACTGGAACTGGTCAAGGCCGAACTTGTGCTTACAGAACGGAATGAAGATGCTGTTGCCGGCAGCGATGAATCCCCAAAAAAAGAAAACAACGACGAGCGTGGTAAGCGCGCCATAATTAGTCGGCACAAAGTCCTTGCGTTGCTCTTGAACCATCGATCTGTTTCCGGCTGGGTGGAAGGCATGCCTCGCTCGTCGCCTGATGGACGGCCAAATACACTCGGCGAGATTCGCTGCTGACTCTAGCACCGACTCGCGCAAAAGCCATCCCTGCTTGCGCTGCAACGCAACAAACTGCGTCGCGATGTGATCAGCGCTTCGGCTTGAGCAGCGTGCCGGTGCAGTTTTTTGCGCCGCACTTGCACGCCCAGATCGCCTTGAGGCGCGCGGTGTGCCGCTCGTCGAGCTTGATGCCGTAGTCGTAGGTCAGCTCCTCGCCGGCCTTGATCGCGCGCCTGGTCTCGATCACAACCTTGTCGTGGCGCTTGTCGCCGCGCTCGTCCTCGATCATCCAGGCCTCGCAGTTCGGCGCGCAGCTGTGGTTGATCCAGCGCGCGTCGTTGCCGCCGTCGCCGCCGTCGATCAGGTATTTTTCGTTGAGCGTGAACAGGAAGGTGTGGCCCGAATCGGTGTCGTTCGCATACACCTTGTTCGCCTGCGCATGCGTCAGCAGGCGCCCCTTGTACTCGATGACGCGCACGCCCTTGGCGAGATCCTGCGCGGCGAACACGCCATTGCCGTGGATCGGTGAGGAACGGCGGACGAAACGTTTGGCCATGCGACGATCCGGTACTCTGGAAAAAGGAAAGCGCGCATCATAGCGCGATCGCCGGCCGCGCGCGCCGGTGCGCAGCGCCGAATTGCCGCGTCGCGACCCTGCGCTTATCATCCGCGACACCCGTTCGTCAGCGCACCCGCACAAGGAATCCCATGTCAGGCTCCCCGAAGCTCAACTCGTTCTGCACCGTCGCGCTGGGCCTGTTGCTCGCATTCGCCGCCGCGACCGGAGCGGACGCGCGCGGCAAGGGCAAGCACGCCAACGCAGGCGAAGGCAGGCCCGGCCGTTTCGACTACTACGTCGTCTCGCTGTCGTGGTCGCCGAGCTACTGCGCCGTGCACCCGGACGAACCGCAACAATGCGGCAAGGGCTACGGCTTCGTCCTGCACGGCCTGTGGCCGCAATACCGCAGCGGCGGCTGGCCGCAGAACTGCTCGACCAGCCGCGAGCCCGACGAGGCGACGGTCACGCAGATGCTGCCGATCATGCCGAGCCGGCATCTGATCGAGCACGAATGGCAAACCCACGGCGCCTGCTCGGGCCACGACCCGAAAGAATATTTCGCCCTCGCCGAGGACGCGTTCTCGCGTCAGACGATCCCGCAGGCGCTGAAAACACCGGCGACGCCGCCGGCGATGAGCGCGGACGATGTCGTCAAGGCGTTCATGGACGTCAATCCCGGACTCGACGAAAACATGATCAGCGTGCAGTGCAAGGATGGCGGCACGCTCGAGGAAGTGCGCATCTGCGTCGACAAGGACAATCTTTCGGTCAAGTCCTGCGGCGGGCGCGTGCGCAACTCGTGTCGTGCGGGCAAGTTGACGATTCCCGCCGTTCGCTAGGCGTTCTCTGTCGTCGTCATTCCCGCGACCGCGCGCGCCGGAGCGCGCGCGAACATTCGCGCGGCGAATGGCCCGAAGGACGAGCGCCGGGATGGTGCGAGTAAAACCGGAATCCAGTTTCTTGTTCTTGATTCCGTACTAACCGCGTCCATCCGCGCCCTACGCGCTTCGCGCTACGGGTGCGCGAGGTCAGGCCGGGGTTCGTTGAGCGCACATCCCTGTTCGTGCAACGAACTCGCGCGCATCGTGCGCGCGACCTTCCAGGCATTTCCGGCCTGCCCTCGCCGCGGCAAACGGGGACCCGGGATCAAGGGCGGAAGAGCGCGCTATCCGGCGCCGATCGTCTTGTCGACTACCGCCTGCGCCTCAGCGAACAGGCATTTCAGGTGCGCCTCGTCGATGAAGCTTTCGGCGTAGATCTTGTAGATGTCCTCGGTGCCCGAGGGGCGCGCGGCGAACCAGCCGTTCGCGGCCATCACCTTGATGCCGCCGATGCGGCCGCCGTTGCCGGGCGCGCGGTCGAGCACGTGTTCGACTTTTTCGCCGCCCAGTTCCGTGATGTCGAGTTTGTCGGGCGTGAGCTGCGCGAGCTTCTTCTTCTGCTCCTCGTTCGCGCGCGCGTCGACGCGGTTCGACAGCGGCTCGCCGTATTTCTGCGTCAGGCCGCGGTAGTACTCGCCCGGATCGCGCCCGCTCTTCGCGGTGATCTCGGCGGCAAGCAGCGCCGCGGCGATGCCGTCCTTGTCCGTGGTCCATACGCCGCCGTCGATGCGCGTGAACGTGGCGCCGGCGCTCTCCTCGCCGCCGAAGCCGAGCGAGCCGTCGAGCAGGCCGGCGACGAACCATTTCAGGCCGACCGGCGTTTCGTAGAGCCGGCGGCCGAGACCGTTCGCGACGCGGTCGATCATCGCGCTCGACACGACGGTCTTGCCCACGCCCGCATCGGCGCGCCAGCGCGGCCGATTACGGAACAGGTAGTCGATCATCACGCTCAGGTAGTGGTTCGACGGCATCAGCCCAGAGCTGCGTGCGACGATGCCGTGGCGATCGTGGTCGGTGTCGCAGGCGAAGGCGACGTCGTACTTGTCCTTGAGATGGATCAGGGGTTGCATCGCGAACCGGGACGACGGATCCATGCGGATGCGGCCGTCCCAGTCGAGGGTCATGAAGCGGAACGTCGGGTCGACCGTCTCGTTCACGATGTCGAGATCGAATTTGTATGCTTCGGCGATGCGTCGCCAATAGTGCACGCCGGCACCGCCGAGCGGATCGACACCGAGTTTCAGGCCGGCGCCGCGGATCGCGTCGAAGTCGATCGCGTTGCCGAGATCGGCGACGTAAGCGCCGAGGAAATCGTGTGCGTGCGTCGTCGCCGCGGCGCGCGCGCGCGCGTACGGCATGCGTTTCACTTCGGCGAGGCCGCCCGCGATGAGGCGGTTGGCCTCTTTCTCGATCCAGCCGGTCACGTCGGTATCGGCCGGGCCGCCGTTCGGCGGGTTGTACTTGAAGCCGCCGTCCTCGGGCGGATTGTGCGAGGGCGTGACGACGATGCCGTCCGCGAGCCCGCTCGTGCGGCCGCGGTTGTGGACCAGTATCGAATGCGACACGGCCGGCGTCGGCGTGTATTCGCCGCCCGCGGAGATCATCGTCTCCACGCCGTTCGCGGCGAGCACCTCGAGCGCGCTCGCGAATGCCGGCTCGGACAGCGCATGCGTGTCGATACCGAGGAACAGCGGGCCGTCGATGCCCTTCGTCTTGCGATACGTACAGACGGCCTGCGTCACCGCGAGGATATGCGTTTCGTTGAAGCTCGCGCGCAGCGAGCAGCCGCGATGCCCCGAAGTGCCGAACGCGACGCGCTGGGTCGGCTCGTTCGGGTCCGGCGTCAGCGCGTAGTAGGCGGTGAGCAGGCGCGGGATGTTTTCGAGCGTGGATAGCGGAGCGGGTTGGCCGGGAACAGATTTCATGCTGACTATCCTCGATGACGTCATTCCGGGACTGCCGCAGGCAGGGCCCGGAATCCAGTTCTTGCTCTGTTTGCTTGATGTATCCCGCGAAGATCAAGAACTGGATTCCCGCCTTCGCGGGAATGACGAGAAAAAAATTACGCAGCGGCCAGCGCCGCGCTTTTGCTCTCGATCCGCCGCATCAACTCGTTCCACGAATCGACGAACGCCTTCGCGCCGTCGACTTGCAGCTTGTGCGCGAGCGCGTCGACATCGACGCCGGCGCCGGCGAATCGCACGAGCAACGCGTCGGCTTCGCCGCCGTCCGCGGCCATCGCGGCGCCCACCGTACCTTCTTTCGCGAACGCGAGCAGGGTTTTCTCCGGCATCGTGTCGACCGTGTCGGCTGCGGCGAACGCTTCGACGTAGAGGCCGGGCGAAAGCTTCGGATCCTTGGTGCCCGTGCTCGCCCAGAGCAGGCGCTGCGGATGCGCGCCGCGCGCGGCCAGCTTCTGCCAGCGTTGCGATGCGAGCAGCTCGCGATACGCCCGGTAGGTGACGCCGCCGGTGGCGATGCCGAGCCGGTTGTGCAGTTCGGCCGGCAGGTCGGCGCCGAGCGCGCGATCCCAGCGGCTGACGAACACCGAGGCCACCGATTCGACGACCGGATCGAGGCCGGCCGCGATGCGCCGCTCGATTCCGCGCAGATAGGCCTCGGCCGCAGCGAGATATTGTTCGCGCGAGAACAGCAGCGTCACGTTGACCGGTACGCCGGCAAAGATCGCCTCCTCGATCGCCGGCACGCCCTCGGGCGTGCCCGGAATCTTGACGAACAGGTTGCGCCGCTGAGCAGCAGCGTAGATATCCTTCGCCGCCGCGATCGTGCCGGTCGTGTCGGCGGCGAGCAGCGGCGAGACTTCCATCGACACCCAGCCGTCGACGCCGCGCGTCCTCTCGTGGATCGGCGCGAACAGGTCGGCAGCGCGGCGCAGGTCCTCCAGCGCGAGGTCGATGAACAGCGCCTCGCCCGACTTGCCTGGCAGTCCCGACTTGGGGCTGGCCTTCTCGCGGATCGCGGCATCGTAGTAGCCGCTGCCGATGGCCTCGTTGAAGATCGTCGGGTTCGAGGTCAGGCCGGTCACCGAAAGCTCGGCGATATAGCGCGCAAGCGTGCCGTTGTCTAGGATCTCGCGCGTGATGTTGTCGAGCCAGATGCTCTGGCCGAGATCGTGCAGTTTCTGGGTCGCTTTCATCGGACTGTCACTCTCAGGGGGACCTTTTGAAGCCGTAGCGAGCGAAGAGAATTTGCGCGTCGCCGGAGCACAGGAACCGGAGTTTACTCAGATGCAAATGAGGATTCCGAGCACCGCCGGCGCGCAACATCGAGCGCGGTGGGTTTCAAGAGGTTCCCTCAGGTTTTCACGCGATAGCAGGGTACATAGGCCGTGCCCGGCAGCTTCATGCGCTGCTGCTCGACGAAACTCGCGAGCATCTTGTCGAGCGCGCGCATGATTTCCGGATCGCCATCGATCAGGAACGGACCTTGTTCGGCGATCGCGCGCATGCCCTCTTCCTTGACGTTGCCGGCGACGATGCCGGAGAACGCGCGGCGCAGGTCCGCCGCGAGCAGGTGCTTGGGCTGCTCGCGGCGCAGGTTCAACGCGGCCATGTTCGCGTGGGTCGGCTTGAACGGCTGCTGGAACGGCAGTTCGATGTGCAGGGCCCAGTTGAAGAAGAACGCATCCTGGCTCTCGATGCGGTATTCGCGCACCTTCTCGATGCCCCTGTGCACGACCTTGGCCGTTTCCAGCGGATTGTCGATGACGATGCGGTAGCGCTGCGCGACCTCGTCGCCGAGCGCAAGCCGCAGGAAGGCATCGATCTGCTCGAAGTACGCCGCCGATTCCGCGGGCCCTGCGAACACGAGCGGGAACGGCACGTTCGCGTTCAGCGGATGCAAAAGGATGCCGAGCAGGTAGAGGATCTCCTCCGCGGTGCCGACGCCACCCGGAAACACGATGATGCCGTGGCCGAGGCGCACGAACGCCTCGAGGCGCTTCTCGATGTCGGGCATGATCACGAGTTGGTTGACGATCGGATTGGGCGATTCCGCCGCGATGATGCCCGGCTCGGTGATGCCGATGTAGCGTTTGGTGCGCTGGCGCTGCTTGTCGTGCGCGATCGTCGCGCCCTTCATCGGCCCCTTCATCGCACCCGGGCCGCAGCCCGTGCAGATGTCGAGCCCGCGCAGGCCGAGATCGTAGCCGACCAGCTTGGTGTATTTGTACTCGGTGCGGTTGATCGAATGCCCGCCCCAGCAGACGACCAGGTTCGGATCGGTGTTCGACTTCAGCACGCGCGCATTGCGCAGGATCTCGAACACGGCGTGGGTGATGCCGTGCGAGGTGTCGAGATGGAAGCGCCCCGCGTCCATCTGCGTCGCGACGTAGGCGATGTCGCGCACGACCGCGAACAGCAACTCGTTGATGCCGCGGATGATCCGGCCCTCGACGAAGGCGCGCGCCGGCGCGTTCTTCAACTCGAGCTTGACGCCGCGATCCTGCTGCAGCACCTGGATGTCGAATTCGGGATAGCGCTCGAAGATGCTGCGCGGATCGTCGTTGGTGTTTTCGCCGGAGACGAGCACGGCGAGCGCGCAGCGCTGCAGCAAGGTGTGCAAGCCGCCCTGGCTCGCATCGCGCAGGCGCGTGACCTCGTCGCGCGAGAGCACGTCCATGCCTGCGACCGGAGAGATGCGCGCGTTTACCGTAAGCTGTGCCATCGTATGTTTTTCCTCGAAACTGGAATCCCGCCCGCACGACCGGCGTGGCGATCGGATTGCCGCGGATCGGCGGAGCGACCTCGTAGTATCTGGGTGCGCGGGGCTGCGTGCAAGTTTCCGCCAAAGAAAAAGGCCGGCGCCCTTGCGGACGCCGGCCTGTCTTGCTGCGTGCGCTCGCGCGCGAAGATCAGAACGTGTACTTCGCCGTCATCATGACCGACCAGCGCTGGCTCGGGTTCGGCACGCCGGGCGACTGGCCTTCGTTGACCACGAGGTTCTGCGGACGGTAGTTGCCGTTCGCATCCTTGTACGCCGCCTGGTTGACGTCGAACACGTACTTGCCCGTGGCCGGGTCGATGCCGTTGACGTTGGCGAGCTGGCGGGTCAGCGGGAACGCACCGCGCTTCTCGACGCCCCACTTGCTGTTGAGCAGGTTGCCGAAATTGAAGATGTCGAAACGCAGCTCGCCCTTGTTGCCTTCGAAGATGCCCGGGATCTGCTGGGTGAACGACACGTCGATCTGGTTGATCCACGGCGTCGACACGGCGTTGCGGCCGGCAATCTGGCCCATGTGCTCGCGCAGGTACGGGTTGTTCTGGATGTAGCTCAGCAACTGCTGCTTCTGCGTCGCCGTGTTGTTGGCGGCCCAGACCACGTCGTCGATCGACTTCGGAATGTAGATCAGGTCGCGCGACTGGCCGTCGCCGTTCGTGTCGTTGCCGGAGATCCAGCTGTACGGCGCGCCCGAGTGCAGGTCCATGAACGCGCTGACGCGGGTCATGTAGTCGCCGAAGAACTTGTGCTGCCAGGTCAGGCTGCCGATCACGCGCTTGGCGACGTTGTAGTTCGAGGTCGAGGCGACGTCGGCGTTCGGGTTGACCCACGTGTTGCCGCTGAAGTTCGAGCTGGCGACGCTCGAGGTGCCCGGATTGACGTCGGTCGCATGGCCGACGCGGAAGCCGATATTGGCGCTCCAGTTGTCGGACATCGGCTTGGTCAGCATCCAGGTCAGCGTGTTCGACTGGCCCTGACGCGTGTTGGTCAGCAGCGTGACCGTACCGAACGACGGGTTGGCCAGATAGCGCGAGTTGGTCGAACACTGATTCAACTTGGTCGGGTCGCAATAGAAATTGCGGCCATCCGCGGCGGTGTAGGTGGCGGCGCCGATGTTCAGGCTCTTGTACAGGATTTCATGCAGCGTCTTCGAGTAGTTCAACTCGACCGAGCTGATGATGCCCATCCAAGGCAGTTCGCGATCGAATGCCAGAGCGATCTGGTAGGTGCTCGGCATCTGGAAGTTCGGATCGATCGTGTCGACGGCCATCTGCGCGCCGAGACCCGGCACGGTCGTGGCGAGGCTCGGCACCATCGGCGTACTGCCGTAGGTCGGCGCCTGCTTCGTGTACGTGATCGGCGTGGTACAGGTCGTCGGCTTGGTCGCCTGGAACGTCGAACCGTTGCAGCTGTAGAGCAGCGTGCCCGGCAGGCTGTTGCTCGTGTCGGTGATCGAATAGCCGACCTTGGTCAGGCCGGAGCCGCCGAACGAGTTCGAATACCACACGGTCGGCACGTCGGAGGCGAACACGCCGACGCCGCCGCGCAACTGGGTCTTGTATTCGGTGTCGAAGTCGTAGTTGAACGAGACGCGCGGCTGGAAGATGCCGTTGCCGTCAGTCGTCGCGTTGTTGGCGTAGCCGAAGCCGCCGCCGATGGTCTGGCCGGCGACGGTCTTCACCGTCGTGCCGCAGATCGGCTTGCCGTCCGAACCCGTGGCCGTGAATGCCACGCCAGGCTGCGCCGCGAAGCACGGGTTGAGGCGCGGCGAGTCGGGGAAGCGCGGCGCGTCGTAGCGCAGGCCGTAGGTCAGCGACAGACGATCGGTCGCCTGCCAGGTATCCTGGACGAAGAGGCCGTACTGCTGCTTCTTGAACACGGCCGAGGCATCGTTCAACGACAAGCCCGGCGCCGGCGTGTTCAGCGTGTACGCGTTCCACGCGCCGTTGGCGAAGTTGGTCAGCGCGCTGCCACCGGTGTTGTTGTAGGTGTACTGGCCGCTCGCGGCCTGCAGGAAGGCGTTGTAGACCTTGTCCTGCTGCGCGGTGACGCCGGCCTTGACCGTGTGTTCGCCGAGGTGCCACGTACCGGCGAAGTAGCCGTACGTGCTCTTGATGTCGAGCGCGTTGACCTGGCTCGAGAACTCGGTGCCGATCGGAATCTGCGGCGAGAAGCCGCTGGTCGCGTTGACGACCTGCACGAGCGACTGGGAGCCGCCCTCGAGCGGGCCGCGCAGCTGGGTGTAGTGGGTGTACTGCAGGTTCAGCTCGGTCGAGAACGTGTCGGTCCAGTCGCTGAACAGCTGACCGAGATAGTTCTTCGGATCGCGGTTCTTGAAGTACCAGTTGCTGTTCGGCGCCACCGCCGTCGTGCTGCCGGTCGGGATCGGCTGCGATTCCTTGATCTCGTTGTAGCGGAACACGGCACGATGCTGGTCATTGATGTTCCAGTCGATCTTCGCCAGATAGCGCTTCGCGGTCAGGTTGGCGCCGGCGGAAAGGTCGCCCGGATTCATGCCGACCTGCTTGGCCACGGCCAGCGCCTGGTTGAAGTAGTCGCGCGTGATGCCGGTGACGAGCGCGCCACTACCGCCGCCGTCGCTTGGCTGCGACACGGCGCCGATGCCGACGCGATTGGATTTTTCGTAGGCAAGGAAGAAGAACAGCGTGTCCTTGAGGATCGGGCCGCCGACGGTGAAGCCGGACGTCCATTCGCGCTTCCAGCCGCCGTACGGCGTGTCCTGGGTGGCGCCGATCTGGCGGATCTTGCCCATGAAGTCGTCGTCGGCCGTGCGGTACTTGTAGTACAGCGAGCCGTGGAATTCATTGGTACCGCTCTTGGTCACCGCGTTGATGTTCGCGCCGACGCAGCCGCGCGTGGAGACGTCGAAGTTGGACGTGCTCAGTTGGTAGGAATCGATCGTCTCCTGCGAGATCGGCGTGGTGCCCGACTGCAGGCCGTTCGATTCCAGGCCGAACGGGTCGCCGGCGTTGACCTGGTCGACCGTGGTGCAGTTGTAGCGGAAATTCTTGCCGTTCGCCGAGATCTGGCCGCCATCGCGGTCTGTCACCGAGATGCGCGGATCCATGCGCGCGATGTTCTGGAACGAGCCATCGGCGTTCACCGCCGCGTCGAGCTGGGCGTGCGAGATGTTCGTCGCCAGGCCCTTGTTGTCCGAATTGAATACGGCGACCTGCGCGGCGTTCGCCGTCACGGTCACGCCTTCGAGCTGCGCCGCGGCGGCCGTGGTTTCGTTGAGGTTGACCGTCGATGTATTGCCGAGGGCGAGGAAGACGTTGTCGGCGTCGATTTCCTTGATGCCGGTGCCCTGCGCTTCGATGTGGTACGGACCGCCTACGCGCAGACCCTGCGCCTGGTAACGGCCGTTCGCGTCGGCGGTGACGTTCGACGTGGTGCCCGAAGGCACGTGCACGATCTTGACCTTGGCGCCGGCTACGGGCGCGCCCTTGGCGTCCACGATGCGGCCGGCCACGGCCGAGGTCGTCTCCTGCGCATAGGCGGAAATCGACAGTGCGGACGCGATCACGCCCGCCAACAGCTTGACTCTCAACGTATTTTTCATCTTGACTTTCTCCCGAACTGTTACAGCTCTGTTCTCTCAACCAAAAAAGCTACGCACAGCACGCACGCGCGCTGCATGAATTCGCTATTACCCCAAATGGTTTGCGGACCGACGCTCGGCCGGTTCGATGCCAATCGCACACGGTCCGCGGCGCGCGCAAGACGTGTTAACACGAGCTTAACTACACTTTATGACAGTTTTCTAACGTTTGCCAGTTCTGTCGCAAATTTTACAAACATGAACTGATTCATGCGGCCAGATCCTGCGACGATCGCAACGCAATCGCCCGCGGCCACGCCGAGGATGGGACGTGGTTGCCGGCCGCTGGCCCACCCGTTTTCGTCCGTTGCGGGCACGGTGCTAGGCCGCCTCGAGATAGCGCGAACGCTTGGCGGCACGCAGGAACTGCAGGTCGAGCCGGATCAGCCCGTCGACGCAATGGCCGAAGGCCGGATCGGTGCCGAAGGCGAGGAAGCGCACGCCTTCGGGTTCGCAAAGATCGACGTAGTGCTTGTACAGGGTCGGGATCGCGCACTCCATCTGCGCGAGCTGGCGCTTGAGCTGGATCAGGCCGGCCCTGGCGTCCTTGTCGGCCCAGGCTTGCGCGGCGGCGGCTTCGACGTGCGGCGCAATCTTCAGCGGATTGCGCGAGGCGGCCAAACCCTCGCCGTCGCCGAAGTAGTGACGATGGCAATGCACGATCCACTCGCGCGCGGCCGGCGCCAGCGCCGCGCTGATCGACACCGGGCCGAACAGATAGCGCAGATCGGGGCGATGGCGCAGGTAGGCGCCGATGCCCTGCCACAGATAGTCGAGGCTGCGCGAATTCCAGTATGCCGGCTGGACGAAGCTGCGCCCGAGTTCGACGCCTTGGGCGATGAACTCGTGTGCGCGCGGCGCATAGTCGAACAAGGTCGACGAATACAATCCATGCGCGCCTTGCGCGGCGAGGATGCGCGCGCCTTCGCCCAAGCGGTAGGCGCCGACGATCGCCAGTGCCTGTTCGTCCCAGAGCACGAGATGACGATAGTGCGCGTCGAAGCGGTCGAGATCGCGGCGCAGGCCCGAACCCTCGCCGACGCGGCGGAACGACAGTTCGCGCAAGCGACCGATCTCGCGCAGCACCGGACAATCGGGTTGCGCGTCGATCAGCAGGATGCGCTTGCCGTCCTGGGTCGCGCCGAGTTCCTGCGCGCGCCTGAGCGCATGGCGGATCGCCAGCGGCGACTCGGGGTGCGCGATCGTACGCGAGGTCGCGAACACGGTCGGGCGGCGTTTGGCGAGCTGATAGACGTGGCGGCGCATCGCCTGCGCGACCGGCTCGGCGTCCGCGCTGCCGAGTTCCGTCGCCGCGACAGGCTCGCCGACGCCGATGCCGAGCTGCGCCTGCGGCGCGAACATCTCGCGCGCGAGCAGCAGCGAGGACAACGGCTTGGCCAACATCGACACGCCGTAGAACGTCGGCGAGTTGTGTGCGGCGATATGCACGGGCAATACTGCCGCACCCGTACGACGCGCCAGGCGCACGAACCCCGACGACCAGCGGCCGTCGCGTACGCCGGCAGGCCCGATGCGCGAGACCTCGCCGGACGGGAACACGATCAGCGCCTGCTCGTTCTCGAGCGCGCGGTAGGCATCGCGCAGGCGCCCGACCGACGCGCCGCCGCTGCCGAAAACGTTGACCGGCAGCAGCAGCGCCTCCAGTTGCGAAAACTGCACGAGCACGTCGTTGGCGAGGATGCGCACGTCGCGGCGCACGCTGCCGACGAGATGCAGCAGGGCCAGCGCGTCGAACGCGCCAAGCGGATGGTTGGCGACGATGACGACGCGGCCCTCGGCCGGAATGTTCTCGCGATCGGTGTGCGCGATGCGGTAGCTGACGCCGAACTTCGCCAGCGCCTGCTCGACGAAATCGAACCCGGTCAACGGCGCGAACTCGGCCAACGTGCGGTTGATCCGGTCCTCGCAGGCGACCTTGCGCAACAGTTCGACGACCGGCTGCGACAAGCTGCGCGCACGCCCGGCCGCCAAGCGCGGAAATTTTTCGAAAAAGCTGCGTTCGACGCTGATCATGGCGTATCGCTCCCCGATGGGCGACACGCTAGCGGTGATTTGTTACAAACCGGCGAAACCCGCTTACCTTCTCCCGCCGGGAGAAGGCAAGCAAGGTCAACTCAGCTTCATGTACGCGGTGAAGCCATCGAGGAACATCTGCACCGACAGCGCCACGAGCAGCATGCCGACGAGCCGCTCGATCGCGGACAGTACGCTCTGGCCGAGCAGGCGGAACAGCCAGGTCGAAGCGAGCAGGATCAGCGCGGTCGCGAACCACGCACAGAACAGGGCGATGCTCCAGTCCGCGGTGCGGCCGGGCTGCGAGTTGGCCATCAGCATCAGCGCGGCCATCGCCGACGGGCCGGCGACGCCCGGTATCGCCATCGGCACGATGAACGGCTCTCCGCCTTCCGCGTCGCCGAACACACCGCCCTCGCGCGGGAACACCATCCTCACGCCGATCAGGAACAACACGATGCCGCCGGCAATGCTGACCGACTCGATTCGCAGCTGCATCAGCCTGAGCACGGTGCTGCCGCAGAACAGGATGACGAACAGGGTCACGAGCGCGATCACGAGCTCGCGCACGAGCACGTAGAGCCGCCGCTGCGGCGCGACGTTCTTGAGCAGGCTGAGGAAGATCGGGATGTTGCCGAGCGGGTCGAGGATCAGGAACAGCATGATCCCGGCCGATAGCGTGGTGATGCTGTTGCCCATGATTTCCCCATTCGCAAAAACCAAAGCCCCTCTCCCACCGGGAGAGGGGTTGGGGTGAGGGTTCGGGCGTCTATCGACATCGCCGGACAACCGAACCCTCATCCGCCCCTGCGGGGCACCTTCTCCCGATGGGAGAAGGGAAAAGCTAACGCAAATCCAGCACCTTGCCTCGCGCGGCGACTCCCTCCGCGCCCAGCAAATAGATCACCGCCTGCGCCGTCGCGTCCGCCGTCGGCAACTCCAGCGTATTCTCGCCGAAATACGCCATGCGGCGCAGCGCGCTGCGCATCGGCGCGGGCAGCAGCGCATGCACGCGCGCGCGGCTCGTTTCCCACTCCTGGTGCAGGGTGGAAGCGAGCCCGATCAGTGCGTGCTTGGCCGTGCCGTAGCCGCCCCAGAACGCCTTGCCGACTCGCGCCGGATCATCGAGCACGAACACCACGCTGGCGTCGCCGCCGCCTTCCGCTGCCCGCAGCAACAGATCCGCGCAGGCCTGCACGATCAGGAACGTCGCATTGAGATTGACGTGCAGCGTCTTCAGCCACGCCTCGGGCCTGGCGTCGACCATGGGCTGCAGGCCATCGAACTGCGCGGCCGCGAACACGATGCCGTCGAGACGGCCGAACTCGCGTTCGACGTTCGCGGCGAGGTCGTCGTAGTCCTGCGGCGAGGCGCCGGCGAGGTCGAGCGGGTAGATCGTCGCCGCACCGGGATGCGCGGCCTCGATCTCGTCGTAGAGTTTTTCCAGCGGCCGCAGCTTGCGTCCGAGCAGGATCGCTTTCGCGCCGGCCTGCGCCGCGGCCTTCGCGCTGGCACTGCCGAGCGCGCCGGCGGCGCCGACGATCAGGATGACGCGATCGCGCAGGGATTCGGGCGTGGCTACCCAGCCCGCGGGCAGGCGCGTGGTGTCGCGCAACTCGATCCTCATGCAGGCGCTTTCTGCGCTTCCTTGACCATGCGCGCGAGTTCACCGCTGTCCTGCAGCTCGAGCGTGATATCGCAACCGCCGATCAACTCGCCGTTGATGAACAACTGTGGAAACGTCGGCCAGTTCGAATAGCGCGGCAGGTTGGCGCGCACATCAGGGTCTTCGAGCACGTTGACCGAGGCGAACTGCGCGCCGCAGGATTTCAGCGCCTGCACCGCGCGCGAGGAAAACCCGCACATCGGGAACTGCGGCGTGCCCTTCATGAACAACACGATCGGGTTGTCGTCGACGATTTTCTTGATGCGTTCTTCGGTATTCATGGACGTTGTCCGGCTCAGACGATGGCGCCGCGGCGCGATGCACCATTGTAACAGGCGCGGCTTGCTTTCCTCGTTCGCCGACCCAATCCCTTATACTGGACAATCGGGCACCTCGAAAAACCGTAGCGAGCGAAGAGTCGATCTTATCTAGGATCGGGCGTCGCCGGAGCGCAGGAACCGGAGCATACAAACGAGTATGCGAGGATTCCGAGCACCGCCGGCGCGCAACATCGAGCACAGCAGGTTTTTCGAGGTGCCCGCCCCTTCAAGCCCAAGCCAGGAGACGCCAATGGCGATTGAACTTCCCCCGCTTCCGTACGCGCGCGACGCGCTCGCGCCACACATTTCCGCAGAGACGCTCGACTATCACTACGGCAAGCATCACCAGGCCTACGTCACCAACCTCAACAACCTGATCAAGGGCACCGAGAACGAGAACCTCGATCTCGAAACGATCGTGAAGAAATCGCAGGGCGGCGTGTTCAACAATGCGGCGCAGATCTGGAACCATACGTTCTACTGGAACTCGCTCTCGCCCAAGGGCGGCGGCGATCCGTCCGGCAAGCTCGCCGATGCGATCGTGAAGACGTTCGGCGGCGTCGCCCAGTTCAAGGAAGAGTTCACCAAGACCGCGGTCGGCACGTTCGGCTCCGGCTGGGCCTGGCTCGTGCAGCGCGCCGACGGCAGCCTCGGCCTGGTCTCGACCAGCAACGCGGCGACGCCGATCACCGGCAGCGACCGCCCACTGCTCACCTGCGACGTGTGGGAGCACGCCTACTACATCGACTACCGCAACGCGCGACCGAAGTACGTCGAAGCGTTCTGGAACCTGGTCAACTGGGAATTCGCGGCCGCCAATCTGGCGTGACCGGCGCAGCGGTTCGATCTTCGCGCGCCTCGCGTGAAAGATGTCGGAAAGGTTGAACCCGCTATCCCATTCTTCGGCATCTGGAAGCGGGCGCGGTGAATCGCGCCCCTACAGCGCCGCAAGCACCGGTGCGGCTTGCGCCTCGCGCCCGAGCGCATGCGCGACGCGCGCCAGGCGCTCGCGCATCTCGGCGTTCGTGTTCGCGCACAGGGTCGCGTGGCCGACCTTGCGCCCGGCGCGCGGGGACTTGCCGTAATCGTGCCAGTGCGCGCGCGGCTCGGCGAGCACGGGCAGCGCATCGGGCAACGCGCCGATGAAGTTGAGCATGACCGCGGTGCCGAGCACCGAGGTGTCGCCGAGCGGCAGGCCGAGCACGGCGCGCACGTGGTTCTCGAACTGGCTGCACGGCGCGCCTTCGATCGTCCAGTGCCCCGAATTGTGCACGCGCGGCGCCATCTCGTTGCCGAGCAACCTGCCGTCCTTGACGAACAGTTCGAGCGCGAACGTGCCGACATAGTCGAGATGCTCGGCGATCGCGCGCGCATGGCGCGCGGCCGGCCCCAGCAACGCATCGGCGCCGGGCGCGGGCGCGAGCGTGGCCGAGAGGATGCCGTCCTCGTGCCAGTTCTGCACGAGTGGATAAGTGGAAAATGCGCCATCGCGGCCGCGCACCGCGACGAGCGAGACTTCGCGCTCGAACGCGACCCAGGCCTCGAGGATCAACGCCGCGCCACCGAGCGCCGCCCAGGCCGCATCAATGTCACCCGGCGACTTGATCCGGAACTGGCCCTTGCCATCGTAGCCGAGCCGGCGCGTCTTGAGCACGGCCGGATAGCCGATCCGGGCCAACGCGCGCTCGAGATCGGCGCGGCTGTCGACCGCGGCGAACGCGGGCGTGGCCAGGCCGAGTTCGCGGAACAGCGTCTTCTCGACGAGCCGGTCCTGCGTCGTCGCGAGCGCACGCGGATTCGGGAACACGGCGACGCGTTCGGCAAGCCAGTGCGCCGTGTCGGCCGGCACGTTCTCGAAATCGAACGTGGCGACGTCGATGCGCC
>JAFEFQ010000079.1 GCA_018240505.1 Pseudomonadota bacterium | reverse complement strand
TCGCGTCCAACAGCATCACCGACTATCTCGCGCGCGAGGTCAAGCCCAAGCTCGACGCGGTCGAGGGCGTGCAGACCGCGGAAATCCTCGGCGGCCGCCAGTTCGCGTTGCGCGCCTGGCTCGATCCCGCGCGCCTGGCCGCGCACGGCGTCACCGCGAGCGATGTATACCAGGCCTTGAGCGCGAACAACTATCTCGCCGCGGTCGGCACGACCAAGGGCCAGATGGTCAGCGTCGATCTGACCGCGGCCACCGACCTGCATTCGGTCGAGGAGTTCAAGCAGCTCGCGGTGAAGCAGAAGGGCGGCGCGATCGTGCGCCTGTCCGACGTCGCCAATGTCGTGCTCGGCGCCGAGGACTACGACGCCAATGTGTCGTTCAGCGGCAAGCTCGCGGTGTTCATCGGCATCAAGGCGGCGCCCGAGGCGAACGTGCTCGACGTCGCCCGGCGCGTGCACGAGGTGTTTCCCGAAATCCGCGCGCAGCTGCCGGCCGGCCTTTCCGGCGAGATCGTCTGGGACTCGACGACGTTCATCACCTCCTCGATCAGCGAGGTGGTGCAGACCCTGATCGAGGCGTTGATCATCGTCACGATCGTCATCTTCCTGTTCCTGGGTTCGCTGCGCGCGGTGATCATCCCGGTGATCGCGATGCCGTTGTCGCTGATCGGCACGTTCTTCATCATGCTCGTGCTCGGCTATTCGATGAACCTGTTGACCCTGCTCGCGCTGGTGCTGGCGATCGGCCTGGTCGTCGACGACGCGATCATCGTCGTCGAAAACGTCGACCGGCACATGAAGGAGGAGGGCAAGTCGCCGTTCGAGGCCGCGCTGCTGGCCGCACGCGAACTGGGAGGACCTATCCTCGCGATGACCGTGGTACTGGTCGCGGTCTACGTGCCGATCGGATTCCAGAAGGGATTGACCGGCGCGCTGTTCACCGAATTCGCGTTCACGCTGGCCGGCGCGGTGACCATTTCGGCGATCGTCGCGTTGACCCTGTCGCCGATGATGTGCGCGAAGTTCTTCAAGGCCGACCAGGAAAGCGGCAAGTTCGTGCAGGCGATCGACCGCGTGTTCGAGCGCGTGCGCGCCGGTTACGAGCGCGTGCTGCACGGTGCGCTGGCGTCGTGGAGCGTGATCGTGGTGATGGGCGTGATGCTGTTCGGCGCGACCCTGCTGCTCGGCATGACCGCGCAATCGGAGCTTGCGCCCGAGGAAGACCAGGGCTTCCTGTTCTACGCGCTCAACGGGCCGCCGAACGCGACCTCGCAGCAGATGCTCAAGTACACGCAGCAGATGTTCGACAGCGGCAGCAAGATTCCCGAATACCAGATGATGTTCCAGATCACGCTGCCCGGCGGCGGCGCCCAGGGCAGCCTCGGCGGCATGGTATTCAAGCCGTGGGAGGAGCGAGGCAAGTCCGCGAAGACGCTGCAGCAGGAATTGCAGGGCTTGTGGGCGAAGATCGCCGGAGGCCAGGTCTTCGTGTTCTCGTTCCCGGCGCTGCCCGGACCGCAGGGCGCGCCGATCCAGGTCGTGTTCAAGACCACCGAACCGTTCCAGAACCTCAACGAGGTCGTGCACAAGGTGCTGAGGAAGGCGCAGGACTCGGGCAAGTTCTACTTCGTCGACGCCGACCTGAAGATCGACAAGCCGCAGTCCACGGTGAAGATGGATCGCGACATGATCACCTCGCTCGGGCTGACCCAGCAGGACGTCGGCAGTTCGCTTGGCGCCGCGCTCGGTGGCGGCTACGTCAACTACTTCGCCATCGCCGGGCGCTCCTACAAGGTGATCCCGCAAGTGTTGCAGGTGGACCGTTTGAACCCCGATCAGGTGCTCGACTACTACGTGCGCGCGCCGGACGGATCGGTCATTCCCGCCTCGACGGTGGCCAGCGTGAAGAGCGAGGTCGTGCCGCGTACCGTCAACCACTTCCAGCAGCTCAACTCGGCCACGATCCAGGGCGCCAGCGGCATGTCGCAGGGCGAGGCGCTGCAGTTCTTCCGCGACGCGCTCGCCGAGGTCGCGCCGAGCGGCTATTCGGTCGACTACGCCGGGCCCTCGCGCCAGTTCGTGCAGGAATCGGGCAGCTTCGCGACCACGTTGTTGTTTGCGGTGATCATCGTCTTCCTCGCGCTCGCGGCGCAGTTCAACTCGTTGCGCGATCCGATCGTGATCCTCGTCTCCGTGCCGATGGCGCTGTTCGGCGCGCTGATCTTCGTCAACCTGATTTCGTCGTTGAACATCTACACCCAGGTCGGCCTCGTCACCTTGATGGGCCTGGTGTCGAAGCACGGCATCCTGATCGTCGAGTTCGCGAACGAGTCGCAGCGGGCCGGCATGACCAAGCTCGAAGCGATCCAGCACGCCGCCGGCGTACGCCTGCGCCCGATCCTGATGACGACGGCGGCGATGGTGCTCGGCGTGCTGCCGCTCGTGATCGCCTCGGGCGCGGGCGCCGCGGGCCGCTTCGCGATGGGCCTCGTCATCTCGACCGGCCTCGCGATCGGCACGCTGTTCACGCTGTTCGTCGTGCCGGCGTTCTACATGATGATCGCGGCCGACCATCACGACGAAGCGGCGAAGCCGGTAGTCGAAGGCTTGGACGGAAAACCGGCGGCCGCCTGATTTTCGCTGGCGCACCGGCAGCGGAAGAAATTCGCTCGGGCGTGGCGGGCAAAAAAAAAGCGGGCCTCGAATGACACAAGGCCCGCAACGGCTGGAGAACGCCTTGAAAGGGTTTGCGCCGTCCGTGACGAACATCCGCTGCAAACATCGTCGTCATTCCGGCAGTCCCTGCCGGAATGACGGTTTCACCGTGGGATCAGAACTTCAAACGCAGCGTGGCGTAATACTGGCGACCGTTTGCGTAGAACGCGTACGGCTGATTGCCGTAGGCGGCGCTCTGGGTGTAGTACTTGAGCTTCGGATCGTTGAGGTTCATCGCATCGAGCGTGATCGTGGCCCAGGGCGTGACCGCATAGCCGAACGAGGCGTTGAGCGTGCCGGAGCCCTTCTGGTAGAACGTGTCGGTGCGGCTCACCCCGGCGTAGAACGTCGAGCGGTAGGTGTACGACAGGCGCGCGTTGAACTGCGCGTTCTCGAAGTAGCCTGACAGGTTGTACGTGTTGCGCGAGGTGCCTTGCAGCGGGCCGCCGTTGTCGGTGCTGCCGTCCGCGTAGGTGTAGTTCGCGGCCACGCCGAAGTTGTCGCCGATCGGCTGGATGTAGTTGAGTTCCACACCCTTGACGTGGCCGTCGACGTTGTGCGGCACGCTGACGAGGTAGCTGTTGAACACGTCCGTGCCCTGATGTTCGCTGGCCTGCATGTCCTTGTAGGTGCGCGTCTCGTTGCCGAAGTTGATGTAGTTCGACAAGTCCATGTTGTACGCGCCGACCGACAGCAGGCCGCGCGGCGCGAAGTACCATTCCCAGGCCACGTCGACGTTCGTCGACACGATCGGCTTGAGCTGCGGATTGCCGCCGCTGCCGGTGTGGGTGAGGTCGTCGAGCGAAACGAAGCCGGCCAGCGCGGAGTAGTCCGGACGCGTCAATGTCTGCGAAGCGGCCACGCGCAGCACCATGTCGTCGCGCATGTCGAACTTGATGTTGCCGCTCGGCAAGAAGTTGTCCTTGCTGGTCCTGGCCGTGTTCCAGTAGTAGTCGCCGAATGCCGAGCCGGTGATCGGGCCCCTGACGATCTTTTCCTGCGGGCTGGTCGAGCTGTAGCTGATGTCCGAATCGGTGCCGACGTAGCGCAGGCCGAGATTGCCGCTCCAGCCCTGGCCGACGAAATTGAACTGCACGTAGGCGGCCGAATCCTTTTCCTTCACCGAGTAGATGTCGTTGAAGTAGAAGCGGGCGACCGGATCGCGGTTGGCGAACTTGGCATCGATCGCGGCGAGTTGCGCCGGCGTCCAGAACCAGATGCTGCCGGGAAAGCTGCCGCCGACGTTGCTGCCGAAGTCGCCCGGATAGCGCGAGTACGCGGATGTCGGATAGCCCGCGGGATCGGTCCAGTTGGTGGCCCAGTTCGGACCCTGCGCGACGTCGAACAGGTTCTCGCGCGTGTGCTTGGCGTAGCGCACGCCGAAGTCGATCGTGGACAGCGGGCCGTTGTCGACCGCGAACTCGCCGTCGGCCTGCGCCCACTTCTCCTTGTCCTTCACGTCGATGCCCTGCTCGCCGAAGATCCAGCCGGCCGACGGCAGGATGCCCGATGGCGAGGAATTGTCGCCGCCCATCGTCCAGTCGATCGGCGAGTTGATGCCGTGCATGTTCCAGCTCGCGCCGGCGCCGGCCTGCGCGCCGAGTTCCATCACGTCCTGGGTCGGGCTCTTGCCGCTGCCGTTGGTGACGCCGGCCTGCGCCTTGAACGTCAGTTTGTCGCTGGCGCGCCAGTCGGCGTCGAAGGTCACGTAGTCCGACTTCGAGGCCGCGCCCGGGCGCGAAATCATGTCGTACACGACATACGGCGCGGTGCTGCCGGCGACCGGCGCGAACGTGGCCGAGGTCAGCACGTTGTTCCTGACCGTGTAGCTGGAGCCGAAACCAGCGCCGCTGTTGACGAACTGGCTGCCCCACATCATGTAGTTGCGGTTGTAGTTGTCGGCCTTGAGCTTGGAGTAGAAGCCGTTGAGGTCGAGCGTGAGGTTGTCGGTGGGTTTGAACTCGAGATCGATCGTGCCGCCTTCGCGCTTGCGCTTTTGCGTGAACAGCACCGCGCCGATTTCGTTGGGGTAGTACACGCCGGCCAGATCGGGGTGCGCCACGGCGATCGGATCGGTCGCGGCGATCTTGTTGTAGCCGCCGACGACTTCCTGGCCCTGGCGTTCGAGCGAGCGTTCTTCGTAGAACACCTGGGCGAGCACGCCGAAGCGGTCGTTGACCTTCCAGTTGACCAGACCGTTGAACTGCGGCTTGGTATCGCCGGGCAGGTCGGAGTAGACGCCGCCGATCGAGGCGGAGGCGGTCAGGTCCTTGCTGTACTGCAGCGGCTTGCGCGTGATGATGTCGACCGAGCCGGCCGCGCCGCCTTCGAGGATCTTCGCTTCGGAGGTCTTGTGCACGATTACCTCGCTGACGATCTCCGATGGCAGCAGCGTGTAGCTGACGCTGCGGCCGACCGTCTGTACCTGGCTCAGCACGAACCAGTCGCCCGTGCCGACCGTGTGGCCGTTGATGAGGGTCTGGGTCAGGCTCGGGTTGGTGCCGCGCAAGCTTACGCGGTCGTTTTCGTCGAAGCCGCCTTCGCTGGCGCTCGACGAGGAGATGTTGACGCCGGGCAGGCGCTCGAGCGTATCGGCGACGTTCTTCGCCGGCAGTTTGCCGATGTCCTCGGCGGTGACGACTTCGACGTGCGAGTCGTAAGCCTGCTTGAGCTGCAGCGATCTGGCTTCGGTGTCGCGGATGCCGGTGACGACGACGGTGGCGAGCTCTTCGGTGCTCTTCTTCTTGCTTGCATCCGTGTCGGCCGACGACGGTGTCTGCTGCGGGTCGGCCGCGACCGGATCGGCGGCCCAGGCGAGTGCGCTGGCGTACAGACTGGCGGCGATGCTCGCCGCAAGCATGGTCTTGGAGTATTTCATCGGTGGCCCTCTCGATAATGTGTTTTGGTCAGGAAGACTTGGCGTTCGCCGTATCTCCAGCGTTTTTCCACTTATATGTTTTGTGACTCTGCAAGCGTGCGTCCGGCACCGATACCTCCTCCCATGTCGCGTGTTCTCCGTGAACTTTTTTCAGCTTCTTCTTCCTTCGGATTCGTGGTCCAGAAACCAGTGCGCCGCGCCGGTCACGCCGAGCTGGCCGTGGTCGATCAGATGCACAGGCACGCGTTCGAGCACCGCTCGCAACGCGCCCTTGTCGGCGAGGCGCGCGGCGAAACCGCTTGCGCGCAACAGCGGCGCGATCCGCGGCAGCACGCCGCCGGCCAGATACACGCCGCCGTAGGCGCCGAGCAGCATGACCAGATCGCCGATCAGGCTGCCGAACCACGCGCAGAACAGTTCGACCGTTTCGATCGCGAGCGCGTCGCCGCGCGCGAGCGCCGCCGCGGTGACCTGCGCGGGCGATTCGAATTGCGCGTGTACCGCGCGCAATTCGCACAGCGTGCGATAGAGCGCGAACAGGCCGGGACCGGAGAAAACCTGTTCGTTCGGCACGTGCGCACGACCGTTGCCGAGACGGCGCAGGACTTCCAGTTCGAGTTCCGTGCGCGCGGCCAGCGCCGCATGCCCGCCTTCGGTAGGGAGGATGCCGGGGCGTTCGCCGCCCGGGATCAATGCTGCGGCGCCGAGTCCGGTGCCGGGGCCGACGACGAGCCGCGGCAGCGCGGGGTCGATCGCCCCATGGCCGGTGACCCGGGTCGAATCGGCGACGTCCTGGAAGTGCGCGGCATAGGCGACGGCGGTGAAGTCGTTGACGAGGACGACGCGATCCAGGCCCAGTTCGTCGCGCAAGCGCGAAATCGAAACGCGCCAGGGCAGGTTGGCATTGATCAGATCGTCGCCGCTGACGAGGCCGGCGCAGGCGATGCAGGCGTGTGTGGCGATGGGGCCGTCGAGCGTAGCGGTGAATTCGCGCAGGATGTCGTGCAGGTCGTTGTACCCGGCGCAGGCGAACTTGCGATAGTGCAGAACGCTGAGGTTTGGGTCGCCAGCAGAGTCCGCTGCCGGCTGGATCAGGCCGACACGCGCGTGTGTCCCGCCGACGTCCGCGGCGAGAAACGGCGCCCGCGCTGCGGCCGGCGCGGGCACTTGCCGCGGCGGCTGGTCGACGAATTGCGGACTTGCGCCTTGCATCGTGTGCTGCTTCCCCGCTTCGGATCGAAACGTTCCGGATCGCAGGTCCGGAATCCCTAGTTATCGCCGACAACGATTCGGAGCCGGTCGGTTGTGCGGCGCAGTTTCCGGTATGATGACAACGTTGTCAACATATCGTCATGAAATTTGTTCTTGATGGCGGAATGCGGGAAAAACCCTTGTGCAATGCGACATACGGCGGAGGTCATGCATGACAACGTTGAAACCGCTTTCACTGCAAGGGCCTTGCCGAGATCGCGGACGAAAGGCGCCGGATGCAGCGGCGCGCCCGATCGCGCCGCGATTCGCGATTGGCCGCGCGGCGGCTCTTGCGCCACAATGGACTTCGCGGCAACACAGGGAACCTCTTGAAACCTACTGCGCTCGATAATTTGCGCGCCGGCGGTGCTCGGACTGCGAAGGCAGGATGCCGGAGCGAACATTCGCGTAGCGAATGGCCCGGAGGGCGAGTCGCGGATGCGACGAGTAATCCTCATGTACATCTGAGTACACTCCGGTTCCTGCGCTCCGGCGACGCGCCCGATC
>JAFEFQ010000078.1 GCA_018240505.1 Pseudomonadota bacterium | reverse complement strand
GGACAGAGCTGGGGCTTCGACCGCCGCGGCTTCGTCTGGGTCGATCGCGGCTGCCAGGCGCGCTTCGTCGATGCCTACGGCGGCGGTGGCGGTTATCCGGGGCAGGGGCCGTGGCAACCCGGTCCGGACTGGAACCAGCGCTTCTCGGTCCGCTGCGAGAGCAACGGCGGGCAGAACCAGTTCTGCCAGGTCGATGTCGGCGGGCGCGGGCGCGTATACCTTGAGCGTCAGGAATCCAGCACGCCGTGCCGGGAAGGTCAGAACTGGGGCTGGAACCGTGGCGGCGTCTGGGTTGCGCAGGGTTGCCGCGGCGTATTCACGATCGACCGGCGCTGGTAATCGGCGCCTTTGGCGGAATGAATCCCGCAGCGGTCGTCTCCGGCCGCTGCCTGCAAACAGAGCACCCGCCATGGCGGGTGTTTCTGTTTGTGCGACCGCGATCGTTTGCAGTGCAACAAAAACCCGCTTAGGATGCCCGCCCTGCGGGTTTGATCACGTTGCCAACCCGCCGTCCCTGCAAGGGAACCCTCTTGATTCTTGTACGCAAGCAGTGGATTCCGGATCGCAGCGGAATGGCGGGCAGCGCAAACCGTCGTCGCTAAACGTGGGTGGAGAAAAGTTTTGGGCATGCGTACGCACTATTGCGGTCTCGTCGACGAGACCCTTGTCGGTTCCGAAGTCACGCTGTGCGGCTGGGCGGACACGCGCCGCGATCACGGCGGGGTGGTCTTCATCGACCTGCGCGACCACGAGGGCGTGGTCCAGGTCGTGATCGAGCCCGAGAACGCGAACGCCTTCGGCGTGGCCGAGCATGTGCGCTACGAATACTGCCTGCGCATCACCGGCAAGGTGCGCGGGCGCCCGGCCGCGCAGGTCAACGAGCGCCTCTCCACCGGCAGGATCGAAGTCGTCGCCGACAAGGTCGAAGTGCTCAATGCCGCGGCGCCGTTGCCGTTCATGCTCGACGACACGCCTGGCGAGGATGCGCGCCTGCGCTACCGCTATCTCGACATCCGCCGCCCGGACATGCAGCGCAAGCTGCGCATGCGCACGCGGCTGGTCTCCGCGCTGCGCCGCTATCTCGACGCGCGCGGTTTCCAGGACATCGAGACGCCGATCCTGACCAAGGCCACGCCCGAGGGCGCGCGCGACTACCTCGTGCCCTCGCGCGTGCATCCGACCGAATTCTTCGCCCTGCCGCAGTCGCCGCAGCTGTTCAAGCAGTTGCTGATGATGGCCGGCATGGACCGCTACTACCAGATCGCGCGCTGCTTCCGCGACGAGGACCTGCGCGCCGACCGCCAGCCCGAATTCACCCAGCTCGACATGGAGTTCGCCTTCGTCGAGGAGCGCGACGTGCAGGACACGGTCGAGGCGATGATCCGCGAGGTGTTCCGCGAAGTCGCCGGCGTCGAGCTTGCGCAGCCGTTTCCACGCATGACCTATGCCGAGGCGATGCGCCTGTACGGCTCGGACAAGCCCGATCTGCGCATCCCGCTGCAGCTCGTCGACGTCGCCGAGCAGGTCAAGCATGTCGACTTCAAGGTGTTCGCGGGGCCGGCCAACGATGCGGGCGGCCGCGTCGTCGCGCTGCGCCTGCCGAACGGCGCGGCGCAGCCGCGCAAGTATCTCGACGATCTCGGCGTCTACGTCACGCGTTACGGCGCGAAGGGCCTCGCCTGGATCCGCGTCGACGACCTCGCCAAGGGCCGCGACGGCCTGACCTCGCCGATCACCAAATTCCTCGACGACAAGGCGCTGGACGGCGTGTTCAAGGCCGTCGGTGCGCAGAACGGCGACGTCATCTTCTTCGGCGCGGGTCCGTACAAGACCGTCAGCGACTACATGGGCGCGCTGCGCCTCAAGGTCGGCCGCGACAACGGCTTCGTCGAGAACGCATGGAAGCCGCTCTGGGTCACCGATTTTCCGATGTTCGAATACGACGCCGAAGCCAAGCGCTACGTCGCCCTGCATCACCCGTTCACCGCGCCGAACATCGACGATATCGCAGACTTGAAAGCAAACGCCGCGACCGCGTTGTCGCGCGGCTACGACATGGTGCTCAACGGCAACGAGATCGGCGGCGGCTCGATCCGCATCCATCGCCCGGAGATGCAGTCGACCGTGTTCGAGCTGCTCGGCATCGGCGCGGAAGAGGCCGAGGCCAAGTTCGGCTTCCTGCTCGAAGCGCTCAGGTACGGCGCGCCGCCGCACGGCGGCATCGCCTTCGGCATCGACCGCATCGCCGCGCTGATCGCCGGCACCGAATCGATCCGCGACGTGATCGCGTTCCCGAAAACCGCGAGCGCGCAGGACCTGCTCACCGGCGCGCCGTCGCACGTCGCCGAGGCGCAGCTGCAGGAATTGCACGTGCGCACGGTGAAGCCCGCAAAGGCCTGAGAGCGGAAACGGGAAGCAGCGGGGCAGGGGCCGTATGGACGAACACGTCATCCTCGTGCACGGATTGTGGATGCGCGCCTTCACCCTGGCCGCGCTGCATCGGCGACTCGAGCGCGCGGGCTACAAAGTACACTTTTTCGACTACGCGAGCGTGCTCAGCGAGCACGACGCGAGCGTCGACAAGCTGGTCGAGTTCGTGCGTTCGATCGAGGCGGCGGAAGATCCGCCGCACCGCATCCATTTCGTCTGCCACAGCCTCGGCGGCCTGATGGCATTGCGCGCGCTGCGCAAGCTGCCCGATCTCGCCGCGGGCTGCGTGGTCTGCATCGGCTCGCCGCTGCGCGGCAGTGCGATCGCGCGCAGCATCGCGCAACTGCCGGGCGGTTCGCTGTTCATCGGCAAGAACCTCGGCGTGCTGCTCGAGGGCTTCGAGCGCTGGACCGGCAAGCGCCCGGTCGGCGCGATCGCCGGGCGCCTGCCGTTCGGCCTCGGCCTCGTCTTCGGCGCGCTGCCGATGCCGCACGACGGCACGGTCAGCGTCGAGGAGACGCAACTGCCCGGCCTCGCCGATCACGTCGTCGTGCCGGCGACGCACACGGGCCTGCTGTTCTCCGACGAGGCGGCGACGCAGACGATCGCGTTTTTGCGCAACAAACGGTTTCATCACGCAGCGGCGGCGTAAGATGGCGGGCATGAGCGCGGGCTCGACAATTCGCATTCTCGGCATCGACCCGGGCTCGCAGCGTACCGGCGTCGGCATCGTCGACATCGACGCGACCGGGCGCGCGACGCACGTGTTCCACGCTGCGCTGAACCTGCTCGCCAACGACGACTTCCCGTTGCGCCTCAAGCAGATCTTCGAGGAATTGCGCGACCTCGTGCTTGCGCACCGGCCGGACGAGGTCGCGATCGAGCGCGTGTTCATGGCGCGCAATCCCGATTCGGCGCTCAAGCTCGGCCAGGCACGCGGCGCGGCGATCTGCGCCGTCGTCGCGCAGGGCCTGCCGGTCGCCGAGTATTCGGCCAAGGAAATCAAGCAATCGGTCGTCGGCGGCGGCGGCGCGGAGAAACGCCAGGTGCAACACATGGTCGGCATGCTCCTGAACATCGAACGCAAGCTGCAGGCCGATGCGGCCGATGCGCTCGCGGTCGCGCTCACCCACGCCCACGCGCGCGCAAGTGCGCAGCGGCTGCGCGTGGGCGCCACGCGCGCAACGCGCACGCGCGGCAGCGCGTCTTCGTGGCGGAGCTTCCGATGATCGGCCGCCTGCGCGGAATCCTCGCCTCGAAGCAGCCGCCGTGGCTGGTCATCGACGTCGGTGGCGTCGGCTACGAAGTCGAGGCGCCGATGTCGACGGTGTTCGACCTGCCCGAGACCGGACGCGAAGTCGCGCTGTTCGTGCACTACGCGGCGAAGGAAGACACGGTTTCGCTGTACGGCTTCCTGCGCGAGGCCGAGCGCGTGCTGTTCCGCACGATCCAGAAAGTGTCGGGCATCGGCGCGAAGACCGCGCTGGCCGTGCTCTCGGGCGTGTCCACCGACGAATTCGCGCGCCTCGTGCAGGCCGGCGACATCGCCGCGTTGACGCGCATCCCGGGCATCGGCAAGAAGACCGCCGAGCGCATCGTCGTCGAGCTGCGCGACCGTGTCGACGGCATGGCGCTCGTCGCGCCGGCCGGCGCCGCGAACATGCCAAAAGATCCGCAGGCCGAAGCCGCAAGCGCGCTGCAGCAGCTCGGCTACAAGCCGGCCGAGGCGGCGCGCCTGGTCAAGGAAACCTTCGCCAGCGGCGACGATGCCGAAGCGATCATCCGCAAGGCGCTCAAGGCGGCGCTGCGCTGAAGGCGCGCGCCCGCGCCTCGTTCAAGGGGATTTGCATGCAACCCAACGCACAGGCACTCACCGGTTCCGCGCGCACCAAGGCGCTGGCCGCGCTCGCACTCGGCGCGCTCGGCGTCGTCTACGGCGACATCGGCACATCGCCGCTGTACGCGGTGCAGGTCACCTTCGGCGAGCAGGGCATACCGGTCAGCGTCGAGAACGTGCTCGGCGTGCTCTCGCTGATCTTCTGGTCGCTGGTCCTCGTCGTCTCGCTCAAGTACGTCGTCTTCATCATGCGCGCGGACAACAAGGGCGAGGGCGGCATCATGGCGCTGATGGCGCTGGCCCAGCGCGGTGCGCACGGCAACGCGAGACTCAGGCGCGTCATCGTCGTGCTCGGCCTGTTCGGCGCCTCGCTGTTCTACGGCGACGGCGTGATCACGCCGGCGGTGTCGATCCTGTCGGCGGTCGAGGGCGTCAAGGTCGCCGCGCCCGCGCTCGACCGCTTCGTCGTGCCGATCACGCTGGTCATCGTGGTCGGGCTGTTCGCGGTGCAGAAGCGCGGAACCGCGACGATGGGCGCGATGTTCGGCCCGATCATGATGGTCTGGTTCGCCACGCTCGCCGCGCTCGGTGTGTACCAGATCGTGCAGCAGCCGCAGGTGCTGTACGCGCTCAATCCCTGGCATGCGGTCGTGTTCTTCCGCGACAACGGCGCGCATGCCTTCCTCGCTCTCGGTGGCGTCGTGCTCTGCTTGACCGGCGCGGAAGCGCTGTATGCCGACATGGGCCACTTCAGCAAGCAGCCCATCCGCATCGCCTGGTTCGGTTACGTCTCGCCGGCGCTCGTGCTCAACTACTTCGGCCAGGGCGCATTGCTGATGCATCAGCCTGACGCCGTGTCGAACCCGTTCTTCCTGATGGCGCCCGAGTCGTTGCTGTATCCGATGATCGCGCTGGCGACCGTGGCGACGATCATCGCATCCCAAGCCGTGATCACGGGCGCGTTCTCGATGACGCGCGAGGCGATCCAGCTCGGCTTCGCGCCACGCATGGCGATCAAGCATACCTCGAAGGAAACCCAGGGCCAGATCTTCCTGCCGTGGGTCAACAGCATCCTGATGATTCTGATTCTCGGTGCCGTACTCGGGTTCCGCTCCTCGGCCAACCTCGCTGCGGCCTACGGCATCGCGGTGACCGGCACGATGGCTGTGTCGACCTGCCTCGCCTGCGTCGTCGCGCGCCGCATCTGGGGCTGGAACCGCGTGCTCGTGGCCGTCCTCGGCCTGCTGTTCCTGATCGTGGACCTCGCCTACTTCAGCGCGAACGCGATCAAGATCGAGCACGGCGGCTGGTTCCCGCTCGTGCTCGGCCTCGTTTCGTTCCTGGTCATGAGCACCTGGCGCAAGGGACGTGAACTGGTCGTGCGCGAGCTGCGCCAGGGCGGCATCGCGCTCGAGCCGTTCATCGAGAGCGTCGTCGCGCATCCGCCGCTGCGCGTGCCCGGCACGGCCGTGTTCCTCACCGCGAACGTCAACGCCGTGCCGAACGCGATGCTGCACAATCTCAAGCACAACAAGGTGCTGCACGAGCGCAACATCCTGATGACGGTGGAGACGCTGGACGTGCCGACCGCCGAGTACGGCGAGCGCACCGAGATCACCGCGCTCGGCCACGAGTTCTACCGTGTCGTGCTGCGCTACGGTTTTTCCGAGGAGCCCGACATCCCGATGTCGATGCAGAACTGCGAGGCCAAGGGCCTCGGCTTCGACATGATGGACACGACGTTCTTCCTCAGCCGCGAAAACGTCATCGCCTCTGCCGGCCGCGGCATGCCGATCTGGCGCGACAAGCTGTTCGCCTTCCTGACCCGCAACGCGAGCCCGGCGACCGCGTTCTTCCGCATTCCCGGCAACCGCATGATCGAGCTCGGCACGCAGGTGGAGATTTGAAGAGCGTAAGCGGCAGAGCGGTGAGTGGTGAACGGAAGAAAACGGATCGCTGCCTTGGCACGAAGCCATTCCCGCTCACCGCTCACCGCTCACCGCTGCCATAATGTCGGCATGACCGAATCCCGCCTGATCACCGCCGTCGCCACGCGCGAGGACGAGTTGCTCGAAGCCTCGATCCGCCCGCAAAAGCTGTCCGAGTATCTCGGCCAGCAGGCGGTGCGCGAGCAGCTCGGCATCTACATCGAGGCGGCGAAGCGGCGCGGCGAGGCGCTCGACCACGTGCTGATCTTCGGCCCGCCGGGTCTGGGCAAGACCACGCTGTCGCACGTGATCGCGAACGAACTCGGCGTCAACCTGCGCTCGACTTCGGGCCCGGTGATCGAGCGCGCCGGCGATCTCGCCGCGCTGCTGACCAACCTGCAGCCGCGCGACGTTTTGTTCGTCGACGAGATCCATCGCCTGTCGCCCGTGGTCGAGGAAATCCTCTACCCGGCGATGGAGGACAACCAGATCGACATCATGATCGGCGAGGGTCCGGCCGCGCGTTCGATCAAGCTCGACCTGCCGCCGTTCACCCTGATCGGCGCGACCACGCGCGCGGGCATGCTGACCAACCCGCTGCGCGACCGCTTCGGCATCGTGCAGCGGCTCGAGTTCTACACGCCCGACGAACTCGCCGCGATCGTGCGCCGCTCGGCGAAGATCCTCGGCATTGCCTGCGCCGACGACGGTGCGGCGGAAATTGCAAATCGCGCGCGAGGTACGCCGCGCATCGCCAACCGCCTGCTGCGCCGCGTGCGCGACTACGCCGAAGTGAAGGCGGGCGGACGCATCACGCGCGAGGTCGCGATCGCCGCGATGGAAATGCTGAAAGTCGACGGCGCCGGCTTCGATGCGCTCGATCGCCGCCTGCTCGGCACGATCGTCGATCACTTCGACGGCGGCCCGGTCGGCGTCGAGTCGCTGGCCGCCGCGCTCAGCGAGGAGCGCGGCACGATCGAGGACGTGCTCGAGCCTTACCTGATCCAGCAGGGCTACCTCATGCGCACCGCGCGCGGGCGCATGGTCACGCGCAAGGCGTATCTGCATCTGGGCCTGAAGGCGCCGAAGCACGACTCGACAGTGGAAGATTTGTTTGATGAGCGACCAGGGCCGAGGGCCGAGGGCTGAGGGCTGAGGGCTGAGGGCTGAGGGCTGAGGGCTGAGGGCTGAGGGC
>JAFEFQ010000077.1 GCA_018240505.1 Pseudomonadota bacterium | reverse complement strand
GCGCAGGGATGCGCGAGTTCGCGCCGGCCCGCCGGTGCCGAGAAGCGCAGGGCACTTTCGCGCAGCGAAAGTGCGGTGTCGGGGGCGGCGTCTTTTTGGTTACTTTTTCTTCGCTGGAGAAGAAAAAGTGACCCGCGCGCCGGACGCGCGCGGAAAGGCGAATGGACGCGGTGAGAAGAATCAGAAGCACAGACACCGGGTTACAAGCCGCGCCCGCAGTCCCGCCACGAGCATGCGGAAAAGACGAGCACGAACAAAGCGCGACAGCGCTAAACCACGCGCGCGCGGAACAGGTCGTGGATGTTGAGCGCGCCGACCAGACGCTCGTCCGCGTCGACGACGAGCAGAGCGTGGATCTTGTAGGTCTCCATGAGCTGCGCGGCCTCGACCGCGAGCTTGTCGGCGCGGATCGTCTTCGGCTGCGTGCTCATCAGCGTGGTGACGCGGGTACGCCGCAGGTCGATGTCGCCGTCGTCGATCGCGCGGCGCAGGTCGCCGTCGGTGAACACGCCGGCGAGCGCGCCGTCGGCCGCGACGACCGCGGTCATGCCCAGGCCCTTGCGCGTCATCTCGGACATGGCCTCGTGGATTGTCGCCTCGAGGCCGATCGTCGGCATGCGCTCGCCTGAGTGCATGATGTCGCCGACATGCACGAACAGGCGCCGGCCGAGCGCGCCGGCCGGGTGCGAGCGGGCGAAGTCCTCCTCGGTGAAGCCGCGCGCCTCGAGCAGCGCGATCGCGAGCGCATCGCCCATGACCAGCGCCGCCGTCGTGCTCGCGGTCGGCGCGAGACCGAGCGGGCAGGCCTCTTCGGGCACGCTGACGTCGAGGTGCACGTCGGCCATTGCCGCGAGCGAGGAATCGGGGTTGCCGGTCATCAGGATCAGCGGCACGCCCTGGCGCTTGATCAGCGGCAGGATCGCGAGCAGCTCGTCGGTCTCGCCCGAGTTCGACAACGCGAGCACGACGTCCTTCTGCGTGATCATGCCGAGGTCGCCGTGGCTGGCCTCGCCCGGATGGACGAAAAACGCCGGCGTGCCGGTCGAGGCCAGGGTCGCGGCGATTTTGCGTGCGACGTGGCCCGACTTGCCCATGCCGGAGACGACGACGCGGCCGCCGCAGTCGAGCATCAGCTCGCAAGCGCGCAAAAACGCGCCGTCGATGCGCGATTCGAGCAGGCCGATCGCGCGCGCCTCGGTCTCGATCACGGTGGTCGCGCTGCGCCTCAATGCGGCGGGGTCGAGCCGCGCCGGTGCCGGGTTCAATGGCTGGATCTTCGCATTCATCAGCAAGGGGTGGAGCAGGGACAGCGGTGGATGTACGGGGTGCGGGTTTCTGTGCCCGAGGTAATTCGTTACCATTATCGTTTTCCTATTGTAGCCGCCGCCCGTGTCGGCCAGAAGCTCCCCGCGTTGGGACAGCACAGGACCTCTCCCGGTTCCGCCGCAGTCCGCGCAGGCGGCTGGCGTGTCGGTCGGGGTCGCGGCGGCGGGCTGAAACGAAAACAACGCGCAACTGTCGCACGGACGGCAAATCCGTCCGTGCCGCCCGCTCTGCGCCATAATTACTGCCTACCATGGACACCGAAACGATCAAGAATCTCATCGAACGCGGCCTGCCTGGCGCCACGGCCGAGGTGCAGGGCGCCGACGGCGTGCACTTCGAGGCCGTGGTGGTCGCCGACGCCTTCGCCGGCAAGCTGCCGCTGGCGAGGCACCGCCTTGTCTACGCGACCTTGGGCGATCTCATGGGCGGGGCGATCCACGCGCTCTCGCTGAAAACGCTGACTCCCGAGGAAGTCGGCAGGTAGGGGCGCGATTCATCGCGCCCGCTTCTGGCCCGCATAGCACAGCCGGGCGCGATGAATCGCGCCCCTACATTTTTGAAGGTTGGGTAGACATGGCAAAAATCGTGATCTCGGGCGGCGAGCCGCTCAACGGCGAAGTGCAGATTTCCGGCGCCAAGAACGCCGTGCTGCCGATCCTCGCCTCGACTCTGCTCGCCGACGGACCCGTGTCGATCACCAACGTGCCGCACCTGCACGACGTGACCACGACGATGGAACTGCTCGGCCAGATGGGCGTGAGCCTGGAGATCGACGAGCGCATGCGCATCAACATCGATCCGCGCACGGCGAACCGTTATTTCGCCCCGTACGACCTGGTCAAGACCATGCGCGCCTCGATCCTCGTGCTCGGCCCGCTGGTCGCGCGCTTCGGCGAGGCCGACGTGTCACTGCCGGGCGGTTGCGCGATCGGTTCGCGCCCGGTCGACCTGCACATCAAGGGCCTGCAGGCGCTCGGCGCCGACGTCACGGTCGAGAACGGCTACATCAAGGCGCGCGCGAAACGGCTGAAGGGCGCGCGCGTGCGCTTCGACATCGTCACCGTGACCGGCACCGAGAACATCATGATGGCCGCCGCGCTGGCCCGCGGCACGACCGTGCTCGAGAACGCGGCGCAGGAGCCCGAAGTCGTCGACCTGGCCAACTGTCTCAACACGATGGGCGCGAAGATTTCCGGCGCCGGCACCGAGACCATCGTGATCGAGGGCGTCGACCGCCTCGACGGCACGAACTACGACGTGCTGCCCGACCGTATCGAGACCGGCACCTTTCTCGTCGCCGGAGCGATCTCGGGCGGTCGCGTGCTGGCCAAGCGCGCGCGCCCGGACACGCTCGACGTCGTCCTGCACAAGCTCGAGGAGACCGGCGCCGAGATCACCACGGGCGAGGACTGGATCCAGCTCGACATGCGCGGGCGCAAGCCGAAGGCGGTCGACATCGTCACCGCGCCGTATCCCGCGTTCCCGACCGACATGCAGGCGCAATTCACGGCGCTCAACGCGGTCGCCGAAGGCACTGGCGTGATCACCGAGACCGTGTTCGAGAACCGCTTCATGCACGTGCAGGAGCTGCAGCGCCTCGGCGCCGACATCCATGTCGAGGGCAATACCGCGACGATCCACGGCGTCGACACGATGACCGGCGCGCCGATCATGGCGACCGACCTGCGCGCGTCCGCTTGTCTCGTTCTGGCCGGGCTCGCCGCGAAGGGCGATACCACGGTCGATCGTGTCTATCACATCGACCGCGGCTACGAGAACATCGAGGAGAAGCTCGGCACATTGGGGGCGCGCATTCGGCGCCTGCCGACGTAGCGGTCGCTCTTCGCGGGGCGTTGACTCTCCGCGTCCGCGGCTCGCGCTTTGCGCCATTCGCTGCGCGACCGTGCGCTTCGGCATCCTGCCTGCGTCGTGCGGGCGTCGCCGGCGCGAGCAGCCGGGCCCGCCGGCTTGTTCAGAGATTCCTTTGCTTCAGTTCCAGCACGACGGTGGAACCGTCGCCCGAAATCTGCTGCACCTTCACCGGCAGCACGCCGGCGTTCGGCGCGTACCAGTTGATCGCCTTGCCGGGATTGTCCGTGCGTTCGACGCGCGTGGCGCTGAAGCTGCCGGCCGGGACCCGGATGGTTTCATTTTTCGTCACCGCGTAGTGCTGCTGTTCGACGCGATCGCGGATCGCCACGGGCACGCTGATCTCGCGCTCGCCGTCGACGGCGGCGGCGGCGAGCAACAGTTGCAGCGTGCCGCGGTCGGTGGTGCCGGGCGGCGTCGCGTAGGTGAAGCGGTCCTTGTTCTCCTGCGAATGCGCCTGCTGCGCGGCCGCGTCGAATTCGATGTGGCGCGTGCGGCTCTTGATCAGCGAACTCTGCCGATAGTCGTAGACCAGGCTCTGCGGCTTGCCGTTGTTCCAGCGGAACACGGCTTCTTCGCGCACGTCGATGCCGAGCAGGCGCGCCTTGCCGGAGGTGCCCCTGGTTTCGCTGGTCAGGGTCCAGGTGCCGTCGGGGTTATGCTTCAGGCTGAAATTCGAGTCGCCGATGGCCGAACCGTCGCGGGTGACGGTGTACACCGCGCCCATCGGTTTGAGGTCGGCGCCGTGCGCAGCGAACGCGGCAACGGCCAGCGCGAGAAACAAAGCGGATCTGTTCATCGTGACGGTAGAGCGAAGTGACGAGGGCGAAGTTTGCCGCCGCCAGACTGAACGCAATCGATACCAGCGCGGCTAGCGCACTTTCGCCTCGAGCAACTTGCCACGCGCGTCGTAGATCGCGTCGCCGTAGCCGCGCTCGTCTTCGATCGTCACCTGGATCAGCGGCGGCTTGCGGCACTCGCGGGAACTGCGGTCGATGCGCACGTGGCTGACGTGTCCGTTCGCCATCGGCGGTATCGTCGCCGGCGCGCGCGCGATCAGGTCGGACAGTTGGCCGAAGGCGAAATCGACCGTGGTGAACGGGCGGTCGCACTGGATGTCGGCAAGTTCGCTCGTGTCCTGTGCGGCGCGCAGGCCCGTGTCGGCGTCGAATATCCATTCGCGTTTCTTCTTGTTGCGGCTGCCCGCCTCGAATGTCTCGATGCGCAGCATGTCTGTATCGATGAGGACGGCGTACAGGGGCAGCGGCGCACCCAGACGCTGCTCGATCTGGGCCAGTTCGGTGGCGATGTCGGCATGCAGGAAATCGCGCCTTGGCGCGGGCGGCGCTGCGGGTGCTGCCGGTTTCGGGCCGCGCTTCGTACCGGCGAGCAGCCTGGCGAACGGGACGGGCCGGTGCGTCGCATCGCTGGCAACGGGAGCGGAGCCGTCGAGCTGCCATTCGACGTTGGCGCGATTCATCGGGTTGGCCTCGCTGTACATCTCCGCCGCCCAGACCAGGCGCTGGCAGCTCCTGCCCGGGGTCGTGCCGACCGACACATTGAGGTAGACGGCGGCGCCGCCGGCGTAATAGCCATTGGCCTCGACGATCGCGGCGGCCTGATCGGCGGCGCGCGCGGCTCCGGCGAAGTCGAGGCGCGCGAACGGCAGGTGCAGTTGCGCACAGGGCCGCTCGGCCAGCGGCCTGCGCGCATCGTCCTTGCGCACCGGCGAGCGCGAACTCGCGGACCAGCTTTCGCTGGAATGCGGATCGTCGGTGGCGATGACGGTGATTGCCGCCGTAGCGTCGCTGAAGCGCGCCTCGATCACCTCGCTCTGGCCGGCGATGCGCTCGGCGAACAAGTCCTTCAGCAGCGCCGGGTCATGGAGCAGATGCTTGGATGCGAGCCGTTCGGCGGCACCGGCGCCGGCGGCGGCAAGGCCGGCGAGTGCGAGCACCAGCGCGCGCGCGGCGCGCGCTCCTGCGGCGCGTCCGGTTGCGCACAGGATCGGCGCTTCGCGTGCCGCGGTTGTTCGAGGCGTGCGGTCATTTGTCGACATGCAGCAGGTTTCCTTCGAGGTCGTACGTCACCGTGGCGTATTTGTCGCCCGAACGCAGCGAGAATTCCCAGATCGGCATCCAGCGCTTGGTCTTGCCCCTGGACTCGCTGCGCTCCAGCTTGATGCCGATGACGTTCGCATCGGGCAGGTTCGCGGCGACGCAGGCCAGATCCGCAAGCGTCGGCAGGCGCGCGAAATCGACCTGCTCGCGCGGGATCACGTGCCCGTCGATGGCCTCGAGGGTCGGGTATTTCTCGAACTTGATCGGAATCGGCCCCTTCATGTCGCCCTCGTCGTATTCGTAGCTGTCGACGAAGTCGGGCTGGCGCGGATTCTGGATCCACAGATCGACGCCGTTGGCGCCCATCTTCAGCTTGTAGATGCGCAGCGGCAAGCCGGCCCTGGCGGTCAACTGGCGCAGGAAGTCGTCGAAGTCCGGCCATGGAAACGCGCTGGACGCCGCGTGGCCGGCGGGGCGGCCGCCGGTTTGCGTCGTGGCGGCGTACGCGTGGCCTGCCGCCAGCGCGATCAGGCACAAGGCAATGCGGAAACCAGGCATTCGGGAACCCCCGGTCAGGATGGGTCGTCGCTACGGCCCCGGGACAACGCTGCCGCGCAGCATCGCTGGGCTGCGGCGGCACCACATGATTCAACACCTTTGCCGCGGCAATTGCCAGCAGCGGGGCAGAGGCATCAGGCCGCGACCAGTTTGCCGTCGACGGCAAGGCGCAGCGGCGCCGGCAACGGGCGGCCGTCGCGAACGACGCGACCGCCTTCCAGGGCGATGTCGCCAGTGGCGATCAGTCGCGCCGTCGCGACGAGCAGGTGGTGTTCGAGCGGCAGCAGGCGCGCGGCCAGCGTTTCGGCCGTGTCGCCGGCAACCACCGGCAACGCGGCTTGCGCGATCACCGGGCCGCCGTCGAGTTCGGCGCTGACGTAGTGCACGCTGGCTCCATGCTCGGCGTCGCCCGCGTCGATCGCACGCTGGTGCGTGCGCAGGCCCGGGTACTTCGGCAGCAGCGAGGGGTGGATATTGATCATGCGCCCTTGCCATTGCGCGACGACGGCGGGGTCGATGATGCGCATGTAGCCGGCGAGCACGATCAGGTCGGGTGCGAATTGCGCGGCGTCGGCGAACAGTGCGCGGTCGAATGCCGCACGGTCCGGAAAATCGCGTTGGCGCAATGAACGCGTGGCGATGCCGGCCTGGCGCGCCCGCGTCAGCGCGGTGCAATTGGGCTTGTCCGAACACACGGCGGCTATTCGCGCCGGAAGTGTTCCGGTGCTGGTGGCATCGATCAGCGCCTGTAAGTTGGAGCCGCGCCCGGAACACAGGACGGCGAGCGAAAAAAGCGCCACGACAATTTCCAGCCGGAAGTAAAGGGCGGCAGCCTACCCCAGCGCAGGGTAAAACTCACGTCGCGCCGAGGTGTCCGGCGACAGACGGGGCAACGAGGCCGGCTATCTGCGGTACAGCGGCATCGAATCCGGATTCGCGTCGATGCCGGGATCGTCCATCGTCTTCGCCGGTTCGTCGACGGCATGCGTCAGCAGCGCGCGCATGCGCAACTCTGTGCCGGAGGCGTACGCCGCGGAGAAGCGGTCCGGCCAGGCCGAGCTTTCCGTGATCGGCAACAGCACCGGCACGGCCGCCCCGCGGAATACCCGGTACTCGTCGCGACTCTTTCCCTGCAGCCAGAAATAGTACTGGCCGCTGCTGGGGATGCGCAGATGCTGGATGCCGGCATGCAGCGGGTAGGCGAACGTGTAGTTCGGATTGACGCAGTCCGGATGGCACGGCACCACGACGAGGCTCTGGAAGCCGCGCAGGTTGTGCGCGTTGACTTCGAATCGATCGCCTTTGCGCAGCGGCCGCGACGCGTAGAAGATTGCCGGGTTGCTGTCGGAGACGACGAAGTCGATCGGTGGCGTGACGGTTTCGGCGCTGGCTGCCAGACAACCCAGGCTCAGCAATCCAGCCACGCCCATCGCTACGATTTTCATGGTGCCTGCGATGCGGAAATGCCGATGCGAAGATCATGAACGAAGCGGATCGAGTCAGCCGATGCGCACGCGCTCGCTGTTCTCGCCAACCGAGCATACGCCGCCGATTTGCCATGCCGCAAGGCCGAGAGCGTGAAGTTTTGTCAAC
>JAFEFQ010000076.1 GCA_018240505.1 Pseudomonadota bacterium | reverse complement strand
TTCCCTCGAAGATGAGATGAACGAGATCGACTATCGCATCGACGCGCCTCTCGCCGACTCCACGCTGAACGCGCTCTTCGGGCGTGCCTGGGCCGATCACGTCTCGCGTCCCTTTCAGCACGTTCTCGCTCGAAGCCTTGGCACCGTTTCGGCTTTCGTCGACGATCGCCTGATCGGCTTCGTGAACCTGGCAACCGATGGCGGCGGCCACGCATTCCTGCTCGAGCCCACCGTTGATCCCGCGCACCAGCGTCGAGGGATCGGCTTGTCACTCGTTGAACGCGCGGTGGCTGTCGCGAGAGCGCGTGGATGCCGTTGGCTCCACGTCGACTACGAGGTCCGGCTGGAGCCGTTCTACCTGGCTGCCGGATTCCGCCCAAGCTTCGCCGGCATCATGCGTCTCGACCGACCGCCCGACGAACATCGAAGCTGAAAAGGGATCGCTGTTGATTGTGTGCGCTCCGCGCGCGCTCTTGTTTGAATCCTTTGCCGCCTGACTTGAACGTCAGGTCGCCCGCTTCGTGGCGCCGGCCTTGGGCTTCGGATACCCTAGCCCAATGCCGCGCTCGCCGCGCGGCTTGACTCAGCAGACCGCGCTTTCTGCGGCGGCAACAAACCAACGGGAGGGATTGGACATGATCGACGCCGCAACAGCTCCATGGGCCGCACTCATCCTGCGCGTCGCGCTCGGCGTTCTGTTCATTGCCCACGGCCTATTGAAGTTGCTCGTGTTCAAACCGTCGGGCGCGTACGGTTACTTCAAGTCCCTCGGCCTCCCCGGCTCGCTCGCCTATTTCTCCATGGCGGCTGAAATTCTCGGCGGCACGGCGCTGGTCGTCGGCTTCATGCCACGGTACGTCGCACTCGCATTGATCCCGCTGATCCTCGGCACCATCGTGACAGTGCACGGCAAGAATGGCTGGGTGTTCTCGAACAAGGATGGCGGCTGGGAGTATCCGGCTTTTTGGGCGGTCGCGCTGTTTGTTCAATTTCTGCTCGGTGACGGCGCATGGGCATTCTTTGCATCGCCGCATTGGTTCTAGGGCAGGCGCACAGGGCAGCCGGAAGTTCTTTTCCGCGAGTTCCAGGCCAATGCAATGAGCGATCCGACACTCACCTTCGCGAATCAAGCCGAATGGGAGTCCTGGCTCGAACTCAATGGAAGCGCGGTGTCCGGCGTGTGGCTTCGCCTTGCAAAGAAAACCGCCGATCAACGGACAGTCTCCTATGCCGAAGCGCTCGAAAGCGCGCTGTGTCACGGCTGGATAGATGGTCGAAAGCAGGCGGAGAGCGAACGCTACTGGCTCCAACGATTCACGCCCAGAACCGCCAGAAGCATCTGGTCCAGGATCAACAAGGCAAAAGCGGAGGCCTTGGTCTCCGCGGGAAGAATGCAGTCCGGTGGAATGCGTGAAATCGACCGGGCCAGGCAGGATGGCCGCTGGGATAGTGCGTATTCGTCGGCGAGCAAATCGACCGTGCCTGATGATTTGCAAAAGGCGCTCGATGCCAACAAAAAGGCCAAAGCGTTCTTTGCCACGCTCGACAGCCAGAACCGATACGCCATCCTTTTCAGAATTCAGAACGTCAAAAAGGCGGAAACTCGTGCCAGGAAGATCGCCCGGTTCGTCGAAATGTTGGCCAATGGCGAAAAGCTCCATCCTTAGCGCCACCGGCCGAGCCGGTCGTTCGGCAGGGACGTCGCTGCTTCGCAGCGCCGCCCTTCAACTTGGGCGTCAGTCGTCGCTGTACGCCTGAACTGCTTGGAAACTTCTTGCAGCCTGCGAAGTCTGCAAACTTCGGCGATTTGCCGTGACCAAACAAGGGACTGGAATGAGCTTGCGCCTTGCCTTGCTGACGGGAATTCTTTCGGCTACGACGTGCGACACAAGCTTCGCGACCGATAGCCCCTGGTTCGTCGGAGCGTCCGGCTATCGAAGCGACCACGACGACTTCGTGGCAGACACGCACTCTTCCTGGACTCTGTCCGGCGGCCGGATGCTGGGAAACTACTTTTTTGTCTCAGCGTCCTACAACGATTTTGGCTCCTTTGCTTACAGGAATATCCCCGCTCTCGCCGGGCCTACTTTTGTCCGCATTCAATCGATCGGTGCGGCGGCTGGAGTGCGTCTGCCTGTCTTCTCCACAGGGTTTTCGTTGAACGTGACCGCTGGCCCGCATCGCTGGGACCGGAGCTTCGAAGTAAGGCGGAACTCAGGCACCGAGTCTTTCGGCGTCTCGGAGCGCGGTACCGATCTCTGGTACTCGGCCGGCGTCACATACGCAGTTTCGAGTCATCTCTCCGTAGGCGCCTCATGGGCTCGATACAAATTCAACGACTCAGGATCTCGCTTGACCCAGAGAGGGCTTGGCGTCCAGCTCTTTTTCTAACGTTCGGAAAGCCGTGCGGAGTTTCAGGCACGGCTTCCATCGTTCAAGCGCATCATCGTGCAATGGGCTGCGTACCGAAAGCACCATGCAGGCGCCCGACAACCCGATCCGGCGCACGTCTGCCTCGCGCCGCTGCTTTCGGGCATTGGGCCGCGGGCGACACGCCATGCCGCTCGAGATCGCATCCAATCGAACAGGAGGTTCTCGAAATGCGAACACACAAGCACATCGGGCATCTCTACGGCGACGTCCCAGGCCTGTTCGTTGTCGCGCTCGCGAATGTTCGCCTGCCGGCCCATACCCCTCGTGTCAAACGTTAGCCGCCACAAAATGCGCCTATGGTCATTGCACCCGAAATACCTGGACCCACAGGGTCTGGTTGCCCTGTGGCGCGAGGCGCTGCTGGCCAAGGCGGTCATTCGCGGCGAGACACGCGGCTACACACGCCATCCGCAGCTCGAGCGTTTTCGTTCGCATCCGCATCCCCGCTCGGCCATCAACGCATACCTGGCCGCGGTTCACGACGAAGCCACGCGTCGAGGCTACGCGTTCAACCGGTCCAAGGTCGGTATGGTCCGGGAGGTTCAGCCCATTGCGGTCAGTTCGGGCCAGCTCGCTCACGAGTGGGACCACCTGCAAAACAAACTGGCGGTGCGCAATCCCGCCGTGCACGCGCAATGGGCAACGCTCGCAGCTCCCGCATGCCATCCGCTGTTTCATCGTCGCGCCGGCCCGGTGGCATCATGGGAACGGGTGTAGTGCGTCGCCCGGCTGATACGACGCCCCGGTCCACCTCTACGGCGTGTACAAAAAACCGACGGCCCAACCGGACGCGTAGAGGCCAAGACCGAAGATCGCGTGGGTGACCAGGCTCTGAAACCGGGCGGCGGCGGGACGCGGAGTGCGACTGGCGGCGATGCCGGCGCCCATGCCCGGTTGCATCACCAGGAACGGGGCCGCGACGGTGCCGATGCCGACGATCAGCGCCGGTCCGATCCTCGGGTGATGAATCCAGGCGAGTCCCCAGATACCGAGGAGGATGGCCGCATACGAAATCCCGATCAGGTAGTGGGCGATCCACCCGATCAGGCGCTCGCCGCGCACGGTTGGCGCGACCGCAATGGAATCATGGCGAAAACGCCCGCGCGGCATGTGGGCGAGCCAGCGGCCCACCAGGCCATAGTTCGGCGCGGGGATGCCGAACAGATGCTTGCGTACGATCGCCCAAAGGTCGGTCAGCGCCGTCGCTCCCGCTCCAATCAACACTGTGCTTGCGAAATAGTCCACGATCGCCTCCTGCGGCTTGTCTTCGAACGACACGAGCGGCATAGTGCCACTTCAAGTCGACTTGAGGTCAAGAGGTGCGATGTGGACATTGCCGAGGTAGCGAAGCGATCCGGTGTTCCTGCCTCGACGTTGCGTTTCTACGAGGAGAAGGGCTTGATCGCTTCGGTTGGCAGGCGGGGCCTGCGCCGCCTGTTCGATGCGGACGTGCTGGAACGCCTGGCCCTCATCGCACTGGGGCGCTCCGCCGGCTTCTCGCTCGATGAAATCGGACGCGTGTTTGCATCCGGCAAACGCCCGCAAATCGACCGGCGCATGCTCGCGGCCAAAGCCGAAGAACTGGACGGAATGATCCGCAGGCTTGGCGCCATGCGCGACGGTCTTCGCCACGCCGCCGTCTGTCCTGCACCGAGCCATATGCAATGCCCGACGTTCCGCCGCCTGTTGGCGGGCGTTGCGTCCGCGAGCATGCGCGGGCGAGGCAAGAACGTGCCGACGAGCCGACGCCGGCTGGCCTGATCGGTGGTTGTCGATCGACGTGCCCGGATTTCGCCCGCGCGCGCCCAGCCGGTAGCGGTCTGCGCTAACATCGCGGCGGCGCGGCCGGCGACTTTGCTGGTCCGCGCGAATCGCTCAAGCTACCCGGAGACCTTGCATGCAACGAGTTACCGGCATTGGCGGCATCTTTTTCAAGTCGAAGGACCCGAAGGCCCTTGCCGAATGGTACCGCGCGCATCTGGGCTTCGATCTCGAAGCATGGGGCGGCACGGTGTTTCGCTGGGCATCCGCCGACAACCCGGGCGGCGTCGGCACCACCGTGTGGAGTCCGTTCAAGGCCGACACGAATTACTTCGAGCCGGGCCCGGCACCGTTCATGATCAACTATCGGGTGGCCGACCTGCACGCCCTGCTCGCCGCGCTGCGCAGCGAAGGCTGCAATGTCCTCGACAAGGTCGACGAATCCGAGTACGGCAAGTTCGGCTGGGTCATCGACCCGGACGGCAACAAGCTGGAACTGTGGCAGCCGCCGGCCGGCCGCTGATCGCCGGGGCCGCATCGTCGTTGCGGCACGACCCGACCACCCGCCCAATCCAGGATTCGCCGAACGGATACGCCGAATGAACACGAACACTCCCGCTGCCGAATACCTCGTCATCTCGCGCGGCCAATGGGACGCCTCCGCCTCGAAGGAAGACATCCAGCGCGCGATCGACGCGTTCTACGCCTGGCACGGGCGCATGGTCGCGGAAGGACGGATGAAGCCCGGATCGCGGCTGATGAAGGACGGCAAGCTCGTCTCGCGCCGCGGCATCATCGACGGACCCTATTCCGAGGCGAAGGAGGTGATCGGCGGCTACTGGCTCGTGTACGCGCACAGCCTCGAGGAGGCGGCGCTGCTGCTCGCGCAGAATCCTTGCCTCGCCTACGGCCTCGTCAACGAGGTGCGCGAACTCGATCCGGCACTGGGCAACGCGTTCGCGGTGACCGCGGAAACGCCGGCGGCCACCTGAGCGATGCCATGATCGCAGCGCCGGAAATCGGCCTCGCCAGCGTAGTCGACGCGCAGGCGATCGCCCTGCTCGCACGCGACGAGATCGAACAGGGGCTGGGCTGGTCGTGGACGCCGGCGCGGGTGCAGCGCTGCATCCGCGATGCGCACAGCAACGCGATCGTCGCGCGCGACGGCGGGCGCGTGATCGGCTTCGCGCTGATGCGCTACGACGCGGACCACGCGCACCTGCTGCTGTTCGGCGTCGCGCCGGCATGGCGGCGCCAGCGCGTCGCGAGCGCATTGTGGGCCTGGCTCGAAGCCACGCTGCGCACGGCCGGCATCCGCAGCGTGCAGGTCGAACTGCGTGCATCCAATCACGCCGCGCGGGCGTTCTACGAGCGCGTCGGCTTCGAGCAGGTCAACGCGACGCAACGCTACTACCGCGGCGTGGAGACCGCCTTGCACATGGTCAAGGAATTGACCGCGGCGACACCGTGATGCGCAGGCGCGGCGTGCTGCGCTGCGATGGAGCATCTGCTCTAGCGCCGGCCTTTAGCCTCGCCGGAGTCGGCCGCACGGGCGGCATACGGATTTCTGCATGAAATACGACTGCATCATCGTCGGCGCCGGATCGGCCGGCTGCGTATTGGCCAACCGCCTGAGCGAGGATCCGAACCGGCGCGTGCTGCTGCTCGAGGCCGGCCCGCGCGACTGGCATCCGTTCATCCACATGCCTGCCGGCCTCGCCAAGCTGGTCGGCAAGAAAGGCATCAACTGGAACTACACGACCGAACCCGAGCCGGCGCTGGACAACCGCCGCCTGTGGTGGCCGCGCGGGCGCGTGCTCGGCGGCTCGAGCTCGATCAATGCGATGTGCTACATCCGCGGCGACGCGCGCGACTACGACGAATGGGCGCGCATGGTCGGCGACGCGCGTTGGGCCTGGCAGAACGTGCTGACCTATTTCAAGCGCGCCGAAGGCAATACGCGCGGCGGCAGCGAGCTGCACGGCGCGGACGGGCCGTTGGGCGTGCAGGACCTGCGCTATCGCAACGTGCTGACCGACGCATTCGTCGAAGGCGCAAAGGAATGCGGCTACGCGCTCAACGACGATTTCAACGGCGCGACGCAGGAAGGCTTCGGTCCCTACCAGGTCACGCAGAAGAACAGCGCCCGCTGCTCGACCGCGGTCGGCTATCTGCGCCCGGTGCGCCAGCGCGCGAATCTCGTCGTGCGCACGAACGCACGCACCGAACGCGTGCTGTTCGACGGCCACCGCGCGATCGGCGTCGACTACCGCCACCACGGCCGGCTCACGCGCGCGGAAGGCGCCGAGGTCATCCTCTGCGGCGGCGCGATCAACTCGCCGCAGCTGCTGATGCTCTCGGGCATCGGCCCGGCCGACCACCTGCGCGCGCACGGCATCCGCGTCGAGAGCGACCTGCCCGGCGTCGGCGCGAACCTGCAGGACCATCTCGACATCTGCACGCTGCAGCAGTGCACGCAGCCGGTGACCTACGACCGCCTCAGCGACGCCGCCGTGCTGTTCAAGTACCTCGCGAAACGCGACGGCCCCGGCACGTCGAACATCGCCGAGGCCGGCGGCTTCGTCCGCACCCGGTTCGCGACGGACGAACGCTGCGACATGCAGTTCCATTTCATTCCGGCGCTGCTCGACGATCATGGCCGCCACCGCCTGCCCGGCTACGGTTTCACGATGCACGCGTGCATGCTGCGGCCGAAGAGCCGCGGCGAAATCCGCCTCGCCTCGGCCGACCCGGCCGCGAACGCCCTGATCCGCGCGAACTACCTCAGCGATGCCGAAGGCTACGATCTCAGGATCCTGATCGAGGGCGTCAAACTGTCGCGCGGCATCTTCGCGGCGAAGGCGTTCGATGCCTATCGCGGCGCGGAGATCTATCCGGGCGCGGCGGCCCAGAGCGACGCGGAGATCGAGGCGTTTATCCGGCGCAAGGCCGAGACGGTCTACCACCCGGTCGGCAGCTGCCGCATGGGCAACGATGCCGGCGCCGTCGTCGATGCGGAACTGCGCGTGCACGGCGTGCCTGGCCTGCGCGTCGTCGATGCGTCGGTGATGCCCTGCCTGCCCGGCGGCAACACGAACGCGCCGACCATCATGATCGCCGAGCGCGCCGCGGAGCTGATCGCCGCCGCGTAGCGGCGCGCAGATGCTCGCCATTGCGGCGAGCGAATGAGTCGCGCTTGCTCGTCATTCCCGCGACTGCGCGCGCCAGAGCGCGCGCGGACATTCACGCAGCGAGTCAATCCATTCGATCTTGCTTTGCCTTTGATTTTTTTTGCCGCCGCGTCCCTTCGCCTTTCCGCGCGCGTCCAGCGCGCGGGTTACTTCTCTTTGCTTGCACAAAGAGAAGTAACCAAGAGAAATGCACCCCGGATGCC
>JAFEFQ010000075.1 GCA_018240505.1 Pseudomonadota bacterium | reverse complement strand
AGATCGGGCGCCGACAATCCGCGCGACGTGTCCGCTTCGAGCCCCGCGACGAACCAGCGATCGATGCGTGATGCGAGCGGCGCGACGATGCCGGCGATGTCCTTGTCGGCGAGCGCGCCGAACACGGCCAGCGTGCGGCCCGGCGCCGGCGCTTGTTCCAGCCAGCGCGCCAGCACCTCGGCCGCCTGCGGATTGTGCGCGACGTCGATCACGAGTTCGGCCGTGCCGGCGCGGGTGAACCGCTGCAGGCGCGCGGCCACGCGCGCGGCGCGCACGCCCGCGGCGAGGGCGGCATCGCTCACCTCGATGCGCTCGCGCAGCGTGTGCAGCGCCGCGATCGCCGCCGCGGCGTTCGCGCGCTGCACGGGCGCCGCAAGTGCAGGGTCGGGCAGCGCGATTTCGCGCTCTCGCGTGCACCAGCGCCAGCCTTGCGCCACGGGCTCGAAGCGATAGTCGCGCCCGGCGAGGAAAATCGCCGCGCCGATTTCGGCCGCGCATCGTTCCAGCGCGGCCGGCGCCGCCGCGTCGCCGACGATGGCCGCACGCCCCGCGCGGAAGATGCCGGCCTTCTCGCGCGCGATCGCGTCGCGGTCGTTGCCGAGCCAGTCCTGATGATCGAGATCGATCGTGGTCACGATCGCCGCGTCGGCGTCCACGAGGTTGACCGCGTCGAGCCGGCCGCCGAGGCCGACTTCGAGTACGGCGGCGTCGAGTTTACTTTGCGCAAAAATCCACAATGCGGCAAGCGTGCCGAACTCGAAATAGGTCAGCGTGACCGGCCGGTCGGCTTGCGCCAGGCGTGCCGATTCGATGCGCTCGAACGCGTCGATCAGGGCCGCATCGTCGACATCGGCGCCGGCGACGCGCATGCGTTCGTTGTAGCGCAGCAGATGCGGCGAGGTGTAGCAGCCGACGCGCTTGCCGGCGGCGGCCAGCATCGCTTCGAGAAACGCGACCGTCGAGCCCTTGCCGTTGGTGCCGCCGACCGTGATCACGATCGGCGCGATCGTCGGCGCGCCCATGCGCGCCCACACCTCGCGCACGCGCGCCAGGCCCAGATCGACGCCGAGCGCATGCACGCCCTGCTGGTAGGCGAGCCATTCCTCGAGGCTGCGTGGAGTCATTGCAAATTCATTCCGTCTCTGGCGTGATGCCGACATGCCGCCCGCATCGATCCGTGCCTGTCTGACCCACGCGCTTGCGGCGCTGCCGCCGGGCGCGCTGGTCGTCGGCTACAGCGGCGGCGCGGATTCTAGCGTGTTGCTGCACGCGCTGGCGCACGACCCCGGCGCACGCGACCGCGGCCTGCGCGCCGTGCACGTCGATCACGGCCTGCACGCGGACAGCGCGGCATGGGCGCAGCATTGCCGCGCGACGGCGGCGGCGCTCGACGTCGCGCTCGACGTCGTCCGCGTCGAAGTCGACCGCAGCGGCGGGCGCGGGCTCGAAGCCGCCGCGCGCGCGGCGCGCAGGGCGGCGTTCGCGCGCGCATTGCATTCCGGCGAAATCCTCGCGCTGGCACATCATCGCGACGACCAGGCCGAAACCGTGCTGCTCAAGCTGCTGCGCGGCGCCGGGCCGGAAGGCCTCGCCGGCATGCGCCGCCTGCGCGCGTTCGGCGACGGCCAGCTGTGGCGGCCGCTGCTCGAACTGCCGCGCGCCGCCCTGCTCGACTACGCGCGCGAACACGGCCTGCGCTGGCTCGAGGACCCGAGCAACGCCGACACGACACTGCGGCGCAATTTCCTGCGTGCCGAGATCCTGCCGCGCCTGCGCGCGCGCTGGCCCGATGCACAGATCGCACTCGCGCACAGCGCGCTCTGGGCCGGCAACGCCACCGATTTCATCGAGGCCGAAACCCGCAAGGCACTCGCGCAGCTGCAGGGCCTCGACCCGGCGACGTTGGCATGGCGCGGCTGGCTCGCGCTGCCCGATGCGCTGCGCGACCCGGTACTGCGCCTGTGGCTGCGCGAGTTGCGCCTCGACGAACCGGCGCATTTCCACCTCGAGGAACTGCAACGCCAACTGCGCGATGCCCGCGAAGACCGCCTGCCCTGCCTGCGCTTCGCCGACACCGAGTTGCGCCGCTACCGCGATCTGCTCTACGCACTGCGCCCGCTGCCCGCGTTCCCCGCCGACTGGGAGAGCGCGTGGGACGGCAGCGCCTCGCTGCCGCTGCCCGGCGGCGGCGCGCTCGCGCTCTCGCCGCCGCGCAAACTCGAACCGCCCCTCGTCGTGCGCTACCGCCGCGGCGGCGAACGCATCAAGCCCGCGGGCTCGGCGCACACGCGCGAACTGCGTCTGCTGCTGCAGGAGGCCGGCGTGCCGCCGTGGCTGCGCGAACGCATCCCGCTGGTCTTCCGCGACGGCGAGCTGGTCGCCGTGGGCGATCTGTTTTTCGCCGATGCCGTGACGAATCCGGGCATGCGCATCCGCTTCGATCCGGCCGTCGCCCGCTGACGCCGCGCGAATCGCATTTCGCTGCCGGATCGCATTGATTCCGCAACGCGCTTGGGTTAGCGTGCACGCCATGTCGCAGACCGCCGAGCCCAACAAGATCGCCGAATTCGAAGCCTCGCTGGACGAGCTGGAACAGCTTGTCGCACGCATGGAGGGCGGCGACATGAGCCTCGACGAATCGCTGCAGTCGTTCGAGCGTGGCATCGCGCTGTTCCGCAGTTGCCAGGGCGCGCTCGACGCGGCGCAACTGCGCGTGAAATTGCTGCGCGATCCGGCCGCACCGGAGACGGCGGAAGATTTCGATCCGCAAACCCCATAAGCGCAGAGCCTTGCCCACCGACTCCGCCAGCGCCGCCGCCGCGGCTTTGCAGCTTTGGGGCGCGCGTGCCGACACGGCGCTCGCGCACGCGTTGCCGAGCGGCGACGACGCGGCGCCGGAACTGCATCGCGCGATGCGCTATGCCGTGCTCGGCGGTGGCAAGCGCCTGCGCCCCGTGCTCGTCTACGCCACCGGCGCGGCGTTCGGCGCGGCCGCCGAGGCGCTCGATTCCGCGGCCTGCGCGGTCGAGATCATCCATGCCTATTCGCTGGTCCACGACGACCTGCCGGCGATGGACGATGACGACCTGCGCCGCGGCCGTCCGACCTGCCACGTCGTGTTCGGCGAGGCGATGGCGATCCTCGCCGGCGACGCCTTGCAGGCGCTCGCCTTCGAAGTGCTCGCGGACGATGCGCGCCTGCGCGCCGATCCGCACAACCAGGTCGAGATGCTGCGCACGCTGGCCGCGGCCTGCGGCGCGCACGGCATGGCCGGCGGCCAGGCGTTCGACCTCGCCGCGATCGGCAAGGCGCTGACCGCGGCCGAACTCGAACGCATGCACGTGTACAAGACCGGCGCGCTGATCCGCGCCTCGGTGCGCCTCGGCGCGCTCGCCGCGGGCTGCCGCGACGCGGCCACGCTCGCCGCGCTCGAGCGCTACGGCCACGCGATCGGCCTCGCCTTCCAGATCCGCGACGACATCCTCGACGTCGAGGGCGACGCCGCGACGATAGGCAAGACCGCGGGCAAGGACGCGGCGAACGACAAGCCGACCTACCCCGCCATCCTCGGCATGGCCGGCGCGCGCGCGCATCTTGCCGAACTGACCCAGGCGGCGATCGATGCGCTGGCGCCGCTGGGCGACCGCTTCGACACGCTGCGTGCACTCGCGCGCTTCGTCGCCGAGCGCGATGCGTAGCGCAACGGCACCTCCGTGTGCCGCGAATCGAGCAAAGTGCGTTATTTGATCAAGCGCAGGCTGACCGGATAGCGGTAGGCGACGCCTTCGTTCGCCTTGACCGCGGCGACGATCGTCAGCACGAGCCAGCCGATGCCGACGATGACGCCGACCGGGATCGCGATCAGCAAGCCCAGTCCCAGCGTGATGATGCTGAGCACCAGCAGCACCAGCCCGACGATCGCGAGCGTGATGTTGAAGTTGAGCGCTTCCTTGGCCTGGTCGTCGACGAACGGCAGCGTGTCCTTCTTGATCAGCCAGATCACGAGCGGCCCGATGAAGCAGCCCCAGGCGAACATGTGCCCGGTGACGATCGCGCCGAGCAACGCGGACAGGTGCGCGAACATCGCCCACTGCCGCTCTTCGGCGCTCGGCGTGCCCGACGGTGCCGGTGGCGGCGTGAAGGCGTCAGGCGCGGAGCCGTTGCCCGGCGGGACTTCGTTCGGTGGAACGCTCATGCGCATCTCCTGCGTGGTTGGGGACGGGCGCAGTGTCCCGCGGACGTGCGCGACGGGCAAGCGCCGGAGGTCACGCTTGAATTCGTCCTGCCGCACCGCATCTGCGCGCCGCTCAATGTCCGGCGATCGTCATGCGGTCGATCAGGATCGATCCGGCAAGAATGTGCGAGCGCGGATCGACGTCGGCGCCGATCGCGACGATGCCGGCGAACATCTCGCGCAGGTTCGAGGCGATCGTGATGCCCTCGACCGGATAGGCGATCGCGCCGTTCTCGACCCAGAAGCCCGAAGCGCCGCGCGAATAGTCGCCGGTGACGATGGACACGCCCTGGCCCATCACCTCGGTGACGAGCAAGCCGGTGTCGAGTTTTTTCAGCATCGCGGTGAAATCGTCGGTACCGGTGGCCACGATGAGATTGTGGATGCCGCCGGCGTTGCCGGTCGATTCGAGGCCGAGCTTGCGCGCCGAGTAGCTGCCGAGCACGTAGCGCTCGAGAATCCCGGCGCGAACCAGCGCGCGCTCCTGCGTCGCCACGCCTTCGGCGTCGAAACTGCCCGAGGCCTGGCCGCGCGCCAGGCGCGGCTTCTCGACGATGTCGACGAAACCGGGAAGTATACTTTTTCCGGCGTGGTCGACGAGGAAACTGGATTTGCGGTAGAGCGCGCCGCCCGACACCGCCGACACGAGATGGCCGACGAGGCTGCGCGCCACTTCCGGCGCGAACAGCACGGGCGCCGCGCGCGTCGACAGCTCGCGCGCGCCGAGGCGCGCGAGCGTGCGCTCGGCGGCCTTGCGCCCGATGCCGGCCGCATCGGGAAAATCCTGCGCCGCGCGCACCGACTCGTACCAGTAGTCGCGCTGCATGCCGGCCTCGTCGCCGGCGATCAACGCGCACGACAGCATGTGCCGCGTGCCGCGCTCGCGGCCGACGAAGCCGGCCGACGTCGCCAGCACCGACAGCGACTCGCCGGCCTGCACCGAGGCGCCCTCGGAATTCGTGATGCCCGCGCGCGCGCGGCCGGCGTCCTCGATCTCGATGCCGAGGCGGATCGCGTCCGCCGCGTCGATGCGCCACGGATGCCAGAGATCCAGATCGGGAAACTCCCGCGCCAGCCGCGCCGGATCGGCGAGCCCCGCGCAGGGGTCTTCCTCGGTGTATTTCGCGATCGCGCAGGCCTGCTCGATCGTCTTCGCGATCGAATCGGCGGCGAGGTCGGCCGTGCTCGCCGAGCCCTTGCGCTTGCCGAAGTACACGGTCACGCCGAAGCCTCGGTCGCGCGAATGCTCGACCGTCTCGACCTCGCCCAGGCGCACGCCGACATTGAGCCCCGAGTCGATGCTCGCGCCGACCTCGACCTCGCTCGCGCCCGCCGCGCGGCAGCGCCGGATCACGTCCTCGGCAAGCCCGGCCAGGCGGTCGAGCTGGGCAAGGCTGTCGTCCGCCGGCGTGGCGAGGGAATCGGGGATGGCTGGGCTCACTCGGCGGTTCCTTGGTGCGATCGGCTATTATCGGCGATATGCAGACCGGCGAACACGAACTCAACCCTGCGCCGCCGGAGCCCGGCGACGAAGCGCCCAGTCGCAGCCAGTTGCGGCGCGAGGCGCTCGACGTGCTCAAGCTCGCGCAGACGCTGGTCGATCTGAGCGATGCCCAGCTCGCTCAGGTCCCGCTCGGCGCCGATCTTCTCGACGAGGTGCGCCGCGCGCGCGCGGTGACGCAGCAGATCGCGCGCAAGCGCCAGACCCAGTTTCTCGCCAAGCAGATGCGCAAGCTCGACGATGCGGATGTCGACGCGATCCGCGCCGCGCTCGAGAACGACCGCAACACCATCCGCCGCGAAGCCGCGGCGCTGCATCGCGTCGAACAATGGCGCGACCGCCTGCTCGAAGGCGACGACGAAACGCTCAACGAATTCATCGCCCGACACCCGCTCGCCGACCGCCAGCACCTGCGCACCCTCGCCCGCCAGGCGCGCGGCGAGCGCGAACGCAACAAGCCGCCGCACGCGGCGCGCGAGTTGTTCCGCGTGTTGCGCGAGGTGCTGGGTGAAAAAGAGAAGGGATAAAAGGAAAGGCGGCCGGAGGCCGCCTTGAGTGTATCCGTGGTGCCGGAGAAGGGAATCGAACCCCCGACCTACGCATTACGAATGCGCCGCTCTACCAACTGAGCTACTCCGGCACGGAGCCGGGCATTCTAGCTTCGAACGACAGACATCACAAGGCCGGACGGGCGTGCCTGTCCGCTCAGCCGCAATCTTCGGCCGGACCGCCCGAGGCCGACGCCAGCCCGGTCGAATCCAGAATCAGATCGCCGCATGCATCCGCGGCCTGGGCGCGTTGCGGGCTGACGACGATGCGCACCGTTTGCGCATTGGCGCCGAGGTCCAGCCGCGACAGCGCGTAATACCCGCCAGGCTGCGAAACGGTCGGCAGTGCGAGGCCCGCCGCCCCCACGTCCGAGGTGTAGCGATTGAAGCCGGCGTGGTGGCGCTCCTCGGTCATCATCAGCGTGTGCAGGAAGGCCTTGCCTTCCGCGCGGCGCGCCTTGCGCACCGCCGTCTGGTACGAGGGCAGGGCCACGCAGGCGATGATCGCCAGCACGGCGAGCACGACCGCGATTTCGATCAGGCTGAATCCGCGACAATCGGAGCCGTTGCGCATGTCGTCTCCCTGGTCAGCCCGGCGGCGCAGCCGGTTCGGCTACGGCTTGAACGCTTTCGACGACGCGCGAAAAATCCTCGCTCGCGCCGAACCCCCTGGCGGTGATCCGGAACAGGCGGCGCGGCGGCGATGCGGAACCCGCGTCCGTCGGTACGTCGCCCAGGTCTTCCACCACGTAGACCGGCGAAGCGGCGAGCTGCGCCGTCGCGTCGGCCTCGCCGAGCCTGGCCAGGTCGACGCGGAACGGATTCGCCGCCGCCTGCGCCGCCGGCGTGCGCATGTACGCGGCCGGATCGACCGGCGCGCCGGCGTCGCGTAGCGCGCAGCGCAGCGCGGCGCACACTGCGTTGGGCCCGGCCTGCGCGGCGATGCGCGCGATCTTCGCCCGCGCCTCGTTCATCGCGCTGTCCGCGGCGAGTTGCGCGAGTTGCGCACTGCGCGCCGCGCCGACCATGCGCTGCTCGAACATCGCACTCTTCGCCATCGCCACGGCAAGCAGCGACAGCACGAGCAGGATGATCGTCGACACGAACAGCACGGCGCCGCGCTGTGCGCGAACCGACGCAGGCCCGGTCGCGCGCGCGCTCATGCGGCGAGTCCGCGCAGGGCGACGACGGTGCGAAACTCGCGGCGCAGCATCCGCCCCGGCGGCAGGCCGGTGACCGGCATGGCCGCGGCCGGGCGCAACACCTTGTCGCCGTCGACGGAGTAGCGATAGTCCCACGCGTCCGCCGCGGCTTCGGCGGGCAGGTCGTCGACCGTG
>JAFEFQ010000074.1 GCA_018240505.1 Pseudomonadota bacterium | reverse complement strand
GATCCCGACAACGACGGCCTGGTCGGGCCGATGCGGCCGACACCGCTGCTCGCACGCGTGCCGTATCTGCAGCAAGTGCTGAACTCGCTCGGCGTCGTGCTCGGACGCACGCGCCTGATGCGCCTGTCCGGGCAGGCGGAAGTCACCGCGCATATCGACCAGGCCTACTACTGGGCCGAGCGCATGCGTGTGCACGTGCCGATCGTGACCCAGCCCGGCGTGCGTTTCCACTGCGGCGATGCCGAGATCAACATGGCCGCGGGCGAGTGCTGGATCTTCGACACCTGGCGCTTGCATCGCGTGCTCAACCAGGGTGACGAGATGCGCATCCATCTCGTCGCCGACACGGTCGGAGGCGAGCGCTTCTGGGAACACATGCAGCGCTCGCGCCCGCATCACCTGAATCCGCCGGGCTGGCAGGCCGAACTGGTCGCGCCGCAGGCGCAGGCGCCGCGCGAGTTGCAGTTCGAGTCGGTGAACTCGCCGCCGGTGATGTCGCCATGGGAGTTGCATTCGCACCTGTCGTTCCTGTTCGGGCAGTTGCGTCCGCAGCAACCGGCGATTGCCGAGGCGCAGCAGGCATCGATGCACCTCATGCGCCGCTGGCAGGCGCTGTGGTCGCGCCATGGCGACGCGCCGGAAGGTCGTGCGGAGTTTCGTCGCGTGCTCGACGAGTTCGTCGCGCGCATGCGCCAGTTGCGTGGGCAGTTGTTCCTGACCAACGACCTCGACTTCCACAAGGTGCTGATGGTCATGGTGGTCGGCTCGGCGCTGATCGACGAGGCGACGCCGGTGATCTTCGGCGAGCCGCGCGACGCGCCACGCAAGGCGAAGACATCACGCGACGTGGAATTCGATCGGCCGGTGTTCATCGTCTCGCCGCCGCGCTCGGGCTCGACTTTCCTGTTCGAGACGCTGACGCGCGCATCGGGCGTCTACACGATCGGCGATGAAAGCCACGGCCTGATCGAAGGCATCGGCGTGCTGCATCCGCGCGCGCGCGGCTTCGCCTCGAACCGCCTCGACGTCGACGCCGCCGGCAGCGACGTGGTCAAGGAACTGCGTTCGCGCTTTCGCGCCGCGCTGCGCGACCGCGACGGCGCGCCGCCCGTGCAATGGCCGCTGCGCCTGCTCGAGAAGACGCCGAAGAATTCGCTGCGCATTCCGTTCCTCGCGAAAGTGTTTCCCGAAGCGCAATTCATCTACCTGCATCGCGACGTGCGCCAGGTGCTCGCGAGCATGATCGAAGCGTGGAATTCGGGGCGCTTCCGTACATACCCGAACCTGCCCGACTGGAACGGCCTGCCGTGGTCGCTCGTGCTCACGCCCGGCTGGCGCGAACTCGATGGCAAGCCGCTGCACGAGATCGTCGCCGCGCAATGGCAGGCGGTGACGCAGGTCCTGCTCGACGACCTCGCCGCGCTACCTCGCGCGCATGTGCACATTGCACGTTACGACGCGCTGACCGCCGATCCCGCGGCCGAGATCGCGCGCCTGTGCGCTGCGGTCGACTTCGCCTGGGACCGGCCGCTCGAAGCCGAATTGCCGTTGTCGCGCTATACCGTGTCGAAGCCCGATCCGGAAAAATGGCGCAAGCATGAGGCGGCGATAGAAGCGGTGCTGCCGGACCTGAGCGAGACGATCGCGCGCAGCGACGCGTTCGCCGCGCGCTGAATGGCCGCCTCCCGATCGCATCGGCGAGCATGCAAGCGCCGCACGCTTTGCGGCACAATGCGGGTCTGTACCGAGGCGGCGACGCAGTGAGGAGTTTTCCATGAACGCGATTCCGAGTTCGCGCGGCGGCGGGCGACGTGTCTGGTTGCGCGGCCTGGCGGTTGTCGTTGTGCTCTACCTGCTCGTCGTGCTCGCGCTGATGTGGTGGTGGAGTTACGAGCCGGCGCAATTCGACGTGGTCAAGTTCGCGCAGGAGCGCTCGGCGCAGCACAACCAGCCCGTCGTCACCGGCAGCGTCGTCACCGCAACCCTGATCGGCGGCGCCGAGACCCTGCTCGACAAGCGCGGCGGCTACATCTCGAACGACAAACTCCCGCCCGGCGTGCTGATGGACAACGTGCCGAACTGGGAATTCGGCGTGCTCACCGCGACGCGCGACCTCGCGCGCGAGATGCGCAACAAGTTCGCGCGTTCGCAGTCGCAGTCGGAGGAGGACGGCGACCTCAAGGAAGCCGATCCGCTGTTCTCCTCGCCTAACGACCGCTGGTTGCTGCCGAGCTCGGAAGGCCAGTACCGCAAGGCGATCGCCCGCGTCGAAGGCTACTTCGTGCGTCTCGGCAAGAACGACCCGAACGGCGCGCAGTTCTCTGCGCGCGCCGACAGCCTCGCCGATTACCTCGATCTCGTCTCCAATCGACTCGGTTCGCTGTCGCAGCGCCTGTCGGCGAGCGTCGGCCAGTTGCAGTTGCAGGGCGAGACGCCGGCCGGCACGGCGCTGATGCAGAACGCGCAGGGCCAGCAGGTGGTGAAGACGCCGTGGAACAAGATCGACGACATCTTCTACGAATCGCGCGGCTACACCTGGGCGCTGCTCGGGCAGCTCAAGGCGATCGAGGTCGATTTCGCTCCCGTACTGGAACGCAAGGGTGCGATGGTCAGCCTCAAGCAGGTGATCCGCGAACTCGAGGAATCGCAGAAGCCCGTGTGGAGCCCGGTGATCCTCAACGGCAGCCCGTTCGGCTTCTTCGCCAATCATTCGCTGGTGATGGCCAACTACGTCTCGCGCGCGAATGCGGCGATCATCGACCTGAAGAATCTGTTGAACAGGGGCTGATGGCAGACTGCCATCCGATTTCACGTCCATGAAGAAGCTTTTCGCCGACTGGCGTTTCCACTGGTTTCTGATCCTGCTGCCGGTCGCGCTGTTCCTGCCCGCGTTGCCGATCGACGAGACGCGCTATCTGTCGGTCGCCTGGGAGCTGCGCAACTCGCCGAGCTGGCTGCTGCTGCATCTCAACGGCGAGCTGTATTCGCACAAGGGGCCGCTGCTGTTCTGGCTGATCAACATCGCCTGGACCGCGGCCGGGCTGAACGTGTGGATCGTGCGCCTCGGGATGCTCGTCGTCGCGCTGGTCTCGCTGCTGTTGTTCGAGCGGCTTGTACGCCGCCTCGATCCGGCCGTCGCCAGCGCGAAAGGTGGCCTGGCCACGCGCGCCGCGCAGATCTTCGCCGGCATGGTGTTCTTCGCGGTGTTCGCCAGCGCGATCATGTTCGATGTCGTGCTGGCCGCCTGCGTCCTGCTCGCGCTGCACGGCCTGGTCGACTTCGACGAGCGGCGCTGGGGCCGCGGCATTGCGATCTTCGCCGCCGGGCTGAGTCTGGGCCTGCTCAACAAGGGGCCGGTGATGCTGCTCGACGCCGGCCTCGTCGGCCTGCTCGGGCCGTGGTGGAGTGCGACCGCGCGCGCTGCGCCGCTGCGCTGGTACGCGGCCGTGTTGGCCGGTGTCGTGGCCAGCGTCGCGGTCGGTCTTGTCTACATGCTGTCGGCCGGCGGCTGGAGCTACGTCAACGATGTCGTCTTCCATCAGACCGCCGAGCGCATGACCCAGAGCTTCGCCCACGCGCGGCCGCTGTGGTGGTACTTCATGGTGCTGCCGTTCATGATCCTGCCGTGGACGCTGAGCCTGCGCGCGCCGTGGCGCGCATGGCGCGACAACCTGGCCGGGAGCAAGGCCGCGCGTTTCGCGCTCTGCTGGTTCGTGCCGGCGTTCGTGCTGTTCTGCTTCGCCAGCGGCAAGCAGCCGCATTATCTGCTGCCGCTGTTGCCGGGCCTCGCCCTGTACCTGGCCCTGGTGTTGCGCGACGGCGCGGCGCGTGTGCGCGGGCGCGCGTTCGGCGTGTTGCTCGTGCTCGTCGGCGTTTTCCTGTTCGCGGCGCCGTGGCTCGTGCAGCACGCGACGAGTGTGCCCGGACTCGAACGCCTCGTGCGCAGCGGCAGCTTCTCGGCGACCGAGCAGGCGGTGCTCGGCGGCATCTGGCCGATCTGGGGCGCGCTGATCGCCGCGCTCGGTGTCTTCCTGCTCGCGCATCCGCGTGCGCATGCACAGCTCGGCACGGTGGCGTTGTCCTGCGTCGCCGCGGCGGCGCTCGGCGTGCTCACGATCGCGCAGGCGGTCGGGCCGACGCTGGACGTGACCGCGACGGCGAACCGCATCCGCATGGCGCAGGCAGCCGGCAAGCCGATCGCGCATCTCGGTTGGCATCACGGCCTGTTCGAGTTTCCGGGGCGCCTCACGCAGCCGCTCGAGGCGATCAATCTCGGCGAGCTGTATGCGTGGTGCGCCGCGCATCCCGACGGCGAAGTGGTCACGTTCTACACCAAGTACGGCGTGCCGGTGAAACCCGCGGCCGAAGTGCCGTGGCGGTTGGGGCGCATCCTGATCTGGCACGCCTCGGATCTGTGCAACGGCCCGCACATCAAGGCGCAGGGAGCAAGCGAAGAAGACGTCAAGAACGACGAGTGAACTTCGGCTTGTGCGCAAGCACGGCGGATTCGTCCGCTCGCGCGAGAGGATCAGAACTTCGGCTTGTCCGGCGAGGCTTCGTAGCGTTTCACGCCGGCGAGGATTTCCTGGCGCGCCGCCTCGGCGCCCTGCCAGCCGTCGATCTTGACCCACTTGCCCTTCTCGAGGTCCTTGTAGTGCTCGAAGAAGTGGCCGATGCGCTCGAGCCAGTTGCTCGACACCTGGCCGATGTCGGTGATGTGCGCGTAGCCGGCGAACACCTTGGTCACGGGCACGACGACGAGTTTCTCGTCGGCGCCGGCCTCGTCGGTCATCTTGAGCATGCCGACCGGGGTGCAGCGGATCACCGAGCCCGGCACCAGCGGCAGCGGCAGGATCACGAGCGCGTCGAGCGGATCGCCGTCGCCGCCGAGCGTGTTCGGCACATAGCCGTAGTTGCACGGATAGCGCATCGGCGTGGACAGCACGCGGTCGACGAAGATCGCGCCCGAGGCCTTGTCCACTTCGTATTTCACCGGCTCCGCGTCCTTCGGAATCTCGATGACGACGTTGATTTCGTTCGGCACGTCGCGGCCGCTGGGGACGAGGTCGAGGCCCATGATGTCTCCGTCAAATCATGCAGGCGAGGGCGCGCAGGATACGCGAAATGCTGCGTCGCCGCATCCCGACTTTCGGGCAGGCCCCCAGCCGTTCAGCGCTTGAACAGGAACCTGCCGTACCCGCCGGAAACGAGCGCGGCGATATCGATCAACAGCCCCGGCACCCAGGCGCCGCGCGGGTAGGCCAGATACGAGCCGATCCACTCCGGCTTGAACTTGTCCTTGTAGCGGCGCACGCCCTGGTAGTTGTACAGGTTGTTGCCGTAGCGGAACGCGAGCGAGGCGAGGCGCTCGTTGATGCGCGCATACGGGTTGTCGCCGACGCGCGACAGCGGCGCCATGCCGAGACTGAACGAGGGATAGCCCTGCGCCTGCGCCCAGAGCATGACCTTGGCGAAGAGGAAATCCATCGTGCTGCGCGGCGCGTCGCCGACGTGACGCATCAGGTCGACGCTGGCGGTGCCGTTCGGCCCGTAGCCCGGGACGAAATTGGCGAAGGCGATGAGGCGGCCGGCACGGCGCACAAGCGCGAGCGCGCTCCAGTCGAGATAGTCGCCGTCGAAGCGGCCGAGCGAAAACCCTTTTTCGACCGAGCCCTTGTCGGCGAGCCACGCGTCGGAGACCTCGCGCACTTCCGCGATCAGGCCGGAGTCGTGCGGCGGCGCGACCATCTCGAACGTGAGCTGTTCCTTGACCGAGCGGTTGACCGCCTGGCGCAGGTCTTCCCATCTTTTCCCGGCGAGCGAAAATTCGTCGAGCTTGACGATCGCGAGTTCGCCGAGCTTGAACAGGTCGAAGCCGGCGTCGTGGAAATGCGAGAGATCGGGTTCGAGCACCTCGTAGAAGATCGGTACGCGGTCCTGCGCGTCGGCATGGCGGCGGAATTCGAGGATCGCGCGGTCGATCTCGTTCTCCGGCCCGCACGGCGAGCCGAGCGCGACGAGGCGGTTGCGCACGCTGCCGTAGGCGACGACGGCGCGGTGGTCGGCGGCCCAGAACAAATGCTTGTCGCGCATGAAAGTCAGGTGCGCGAATTCGCCGCCGCCGTGCGCGCGGTAGAGCGCGCGCGCCTGCTCGAGGTCGCCGCGGTTGGGCAGCGAGAGCTCCGGCCGGCGCACCGCGAAGAATTGCCAGATGAAATAGACGACGAGGCCGAAGCCCGCCGCGACGAGGCCGCGGCCGATGCGCGAGGTGTGCTCGCCGAAGCCGAAGTAGAACAGGTCGAACGAGTCGTCGCCGAGCACCTGCGCGGCGCCGATCGCGAAGAACACGAGCACGCAGGCGGCGAGGCCCGCGTACCAGCCGGCCGAGGTCATCGCGCCGAGCGTCATCGCGCGCCGCGTGAACGCACGCTTGCGCGTGCGCAGCAGCAGCGCGACCGCGAGCAGGAACAGCGCCTCGCCGAAATGCAGGCCCTTGGTCACCGCGAGGCCCGCGCTGATCAGCAGCAGCCACATGGTGAGGCGATAGGCCACGCGCAGGCGGCCGTCGATCCCGCGCGCGAGTCCCAGCAACAGCACGCCCGTGAGAATCGAGAACCAGCTCGCACCCTCGACGAACAGGATCGGCAAGTGCTCGCGCACGACGTTGACGTGTTCGATCACCGAGGGCATCGCCGCGGAGCCGAGCAGCAGCGCGCCGGCAAGGAAGGTCAGGATCGCGACGAGGCGCGTGCCGAGATCGGCGAGCAGTACCGCGGGCAGGCCGAGCAGGCCGAACAGCGGATGGCTGGAGAGACGCGTGCGCAGCCGCGCCAGCGCCTGCGAATTCTGGGTGAACATCTCCGAGCCGACATAAAGCCCGGCGAGCAGCGGCAACAGGTAATACGCGAGGCGGAACAGCAGCAGGCCCGAGACGATCACCGGTGGGTCGTAGCCGGCTTCCTTGAGCGCGATCAGGATCAGCCCGTCGAACACGCCGAGGCCGCCCGGCACCTGGCTGGCGAGGCCGAGCACCGAGGCGCCGGCGAATGCGCCTAGCAGCAGGCCACCCTTCACGTGCGCGCCGGAGATGTACAGGCAGGCCCAGAGCACCGCCGCGGCGAGCACCCAGTCGAGCAGCGAGGCGGCGACGAGTTCGAGCTTGAGGCGCAGAGGCGGCAGGCCGAGGTCGTGCGGCAGCCAGCGCATCAGGCGTCGCCGCGTCGTCAGCACGAAGTACAGCGGCAGATAGAGCGCGGCGGCGGCGAGCACGAGCCAGGCGATCGTGCGTTCGGTCGTGCCCGCGGTCAGCGGCAGCGAGTGCGTCGCCAGGGTCAGCACGACCAGCAACGACAGGCCCAGCGGCAACGACAGCGCCTGCATGCCGATCAGCGCCGCCGCGCGCGGCAGCGCCACCTTGTGCGCGGTCAGTCCCATCAGACGGATGCCCGCGCCCATGGCGCCGGAGAGGTTGAGCGTGTTCGCCAGCGCATTGGCGACGAACGACAGGCGCAGGTAGTCGCGCCAGTTGAGGCCGAGCCCGAGCCAGTGCCCGATGAGTCCGTCGACGAGGCCGGTGAAGGCGACCGCGAACAGCGCGAGCAGGGCGATGGCCAGCGCCGCGACGGTCGGCACGTCGAGCAGGGTGCGCTGGA
>JAFEFQ010000073.1 GCA_018240505.1 Pseudomonadota bacterium | reverse complement strand
CGTAGCAGAGCATCGCCGTGCCGTACCAGCCGATCATCGCCGCGCCGATCGCGCTCGTGATGTGGTCGTAGCCCGGCGCGATGTCGGTCGTCAGCGGCCCGAGCGTGTAGAACGGCGCCTCGTGGCATTTTTCGAGCTGGCGCTCCATGTTCTCCTTGATCAGGTGCATCGGCACGTGGCCGGGGCCTTCGATCATGGTCTGCACGTCGTGCTTCCACGCGATCTGCGTCAGTTCACCGAGCGTATCGAGTTCGGCGAACTGCGCCGCGTCGTTCGCGTCCGCGATCGAACCCGGACGCAGGCCGTCGCCGAGTGAGAACGCGACGTCGTAGGCCTTCATGATCTCGCAGATGTCCTCGAAGCGCTCGTACAGGAACGATTCCTTGTGATGCGCGAGGCACCACTTCGCCATGATCGAGCCGCCACGGCTGACGATGCCCGTCACTCGTTTGGCAGTCAGCGGGATAAACGGCAGACGCACGCCCGCATGGATCGTGAAGTAATCGACGCCCTGCTCGGCCTGCTCGATCAGCGTGTCGCGGAAGATTTCCCAGGTCAGTTCCTCGGCCTTGCCGTCGACCTTCTCCAGCGCCTGGTAGATCGGCACCGTGCCGATCGGCACCGGCGAATTGCGGATGATCCATTCGCGCGTCTCGTGGATGTGCTTGCCGGTGCTGAGGTCCATGACCGTGTCGCCGCCCCAGCGGATCGCCCAGACCATCTTCTCGACTTCTTCGGCGATCGAACTCGTTACCGCCGAGTTGCCGATGTTGGCATTGATCTTGGTGAGGAAATTGCGGCCGATGATCATCGGCTCGCTTTCCGGATGGTTGATGTTGTTCGGAATGATCGCGCGGCCGCGCGCGACTTCGCTGCGCACGAATTCGGGCGTGATCAGTTTCGGTATCGCCGCGCCGAAGGATTGCCCGGCATGCTGTTTGAGCAACTCCGCATCGCGCAGCGCTTCGAGTTTTTGGTTCTCGCGGATCGCGATGTATTCCATTTCCGGCGTGACGATGCCGCGGCGCGCGTAGTGCATCTGCGAAACGTTCGCGCCGGTCTTCGCACGCAGCGGCGCACGCGTGTGCGGGAAGCGCACGCCGGCGAGCTTGGGATCGGCGGCGCGGCGGCGGCCGAATTCACTGGACAGGCCACGCAATTGCTCGGTGTCGCCGCGCTCGGCAATCCAGTTCGCGCGCAGCGGCGCGAGACCGGCGACGAGATCGATGCGCGCCGCCGGATCGGTGTACGGACCCGACGTGTCGTACACCGCGAGCGGCGCATTCTTCTCCGCGCCGAACGCGAGCGGCGTGTCGGACAATTGAACCTCGCGCATCGGTACCCTCAGATCCTCGCGCGAGCCCTGCGCGTAAATCTTGCGCGAACCCGGAATCGGGCGCGTGACGGTTTCCGACAGCGCGGTGGTGTCGCGGACAAGATCGGCGGCGAGTGCATTCATGACGTCATCTCCTCAAGGTTGCATCGAGGTCATGACGAGGGGGCTCAAAGGCGCTGGCTCCCCGCCAAGAGCGCGGGGATGACGAGCAAGGAGCGGTTTGCTGGAACGCTCGGCCGATGAAACTTCCCTACGCCGGCATGACCCGGATCAGGTACGAAGGGTTTTTCTCAGTCCCCCGGCCGCGCCGGAGAACACCCCCGCTTCATGCCCGCTATTGAATCACGAAGCGACTGCTTGCGCGAGCCGCGCCGACGCAATCGCTCAATCGCAGCGCACTGCGGTTTCCTCACCGCGGCAGCGATCCGGCCAGCCGTGCACGCGCCAATAGTCGACGAAACGACTGCGCGCGACATAGTCGGCGAAGGCCGCATCGCGGCGGTGGTTGGCGAGTTCCTCGTTCCACAGCATCGAACTCATGCTCGACTGGCCGTGCCGCCAGATCACTTCGAGCATGGCGATGTCGCCGGCAATGTCAGGCTCGGGATCGAGCACGCGCGTCCAGTTGGCGTGCTGGCCATCCGTTTCCGAGCGCGCGATCGCCGCGCGCGCGGCCGGCCATTTCGTCGCGTCCTGCACCGCATCGAGCACGGCGGTGTACGACGCCTGCCAGCGCGCATCCTCGGGCGTGGCCGCACGCGCGGCAGCCGCATCGCCGCGCCAGACGGCGTTGAACCAGATGCCGGCCTGGCGCTTGAACGGCACGGCAGCGAAATACGTCGCGGCCTCGTCGTGCCGGCCCAGCGTGTCTAGCGCGTGGCCGAGCATGAAATTGACTTCGACCGAGAGCGGATCGAAGCGGTACGCCGTACGCACCTCGTCGAGCGCGCGCGTGAGATAGCCGAGCGTGGTCAGCCGGCGCACATGCCACAGGCGCAGCGTGGTGTCCGCGGGCGCCAGCTCGATCGCGCGCTCGGTCAATGCGATGCACGGCTCCCACTGCGCATTGCGGCATTTGTCATCGGCGATCACCGCGTAGGGCTCGGCGAGATCCGCATCGAGCTTGAGCGCGGTCTGCGCCTCGGCCAGCGCAGCAATGCGCATCGTGCGCGCGCTCTCCGCATCGACATAGGACGGCTGGGTCAGCGCCATCGCCAGGCCCGCATGCGCGCGCGCGTAGCCGGGCGCGTCGGCGACCAGCGCCTGGAATGCCGCCACGGCACGATGCCAGTCGACCACGTCGTAGCGCAGCCAGTGGCGCGCTTCGAGATAGCGGCGGTACAGCACCGGGTCTTCGCTGCGCCTGAGTTCGGCCTGCAGCGAGGGCGACAGGGTCAGCGCCAGCGCCTGCGACACGGCTTCGACGATCTCGCGGCGCAACACGAACGCGTCGGCCGCAGCGCGATCGAAACTGCGGCTCCACAACACGCCGCCCGTGGCGACTTCGGTCAGGCGCAATTGCGCATGCAAGGCTTCGCCGTCGCGGCGCAGTGCGCCGATGAGCGCGTAGCGCACGTCGAGCCGCCGCGCGAGCGCGCCCGGGTCCTCGTCGCCCGCACCTGTGCCGCCGGCCGACGCCGGGGCGATCACGCGCAGGCCGTCGAGGCGCGCGAGCACGGCGATCAGATCGTCGGTGAGGCTGTCGGCGAAGGCGCGATCGGCCGCGGCATCGACGTCGAGACGGAACGGCATCACCACCAGGCCGCCGGCGGCGGCACCTGCCGTCTGCGCGCCCGCAGTCGCCAGCACCGCCGCATCGCGCCGCGGCCACACGGCGTAGGCGCACAGCAGCCCGAGCATCAGTATTGCGACCAGCGCGAATGCGATGCGCCGAGCCGGCGATCGTGGCATCGCCGGCACCCGCGCATCCACGATCGGCGACGCAGGCGCCTCGGCGCGTGGCGCGTTCGGCGCGGCGCGGCGAGATTCCACCGCAGCGACGAAACGGTAGCCCTGCTTGGGCACGGTCTGGATATAGCGCTCGCCGTCGTCGTCGAGCGCTCGCCGCACCTGCCAGACGATCTTGGAGAGGCTCGCATCGGAGACGACGCTGCGCGGCCACAGCACGGCGACGAATTCGTCCTTGGCGACAAGCTGCCCGGCGCGCGCGACGAGCAAGGCCAGGGCATCGAATGCCTTCGGCGGCAGGTCGATTTCCTCTCCCCCGCGAAGCAGACGGCGTTCGGCAACGTCGAACCGAAACGGGCCGAAGGCGCAATCGGCGGAAGAAGTCTTGTGTGCGACCACGCAGGTACCCCCGCCGAGCTGCGAATCCCCCATCCATAGCACATCGCGAATTAAAAACGACAAAAAAAGGATGCGCCGGCAAGGACTTTCCACGAGCGCAGTCGCAGAGTGCACGGTCGATACCACCCCCGACCGCGGACAGCGCGCATGCGAAGTATCCGTCGCGGCGTCGCTTGAGCGGGAAACGACCATCATCCAGCGGAGAGCGGAAATGCGGAAGCTTTTGACGATATGCGCGGCATGGAGCATGTTCTTCGCGCCGGGCACATGGGCGGCGACGTACACGTTCGCCTCGGGGAACTACGATTCCAACCACATCACGGTGGGCTCCAATCCCTACACGACCGCGATGAAGACAACCGGATCGTTCACGGTCGGCCCGCTGCCGACCAATCAGGCGATAGAGTCGGACGCCATCGCATCCCTGCAGACCTGGAGCGTCAACGACGGCGTGACCACCCATACGCCGGCAAATTCGATTCCGACGAGCTTCGCCGTCAGTACCGACGCCGGCGGCACCATTACCGGATTCACGCTCAATGTCACCACCTCGCCGATGGCGGTGGGGCAACCGGCGTACGTGGCTTTTGTCGGGATGCCGTCCAACGGTTCCCGCAACGTCACCGTCCAATTCGACTCGTCTTGCTCGGCGACGGCGACGTCCGCCGGCAAGACCTTCTGCAATTCCCTGCTCAATACGGGCGGCGACGCGGTAGCCTCCGCCTCGGCGCTTGCGGGCAGCTTCAGCACGGGAAGCACCGCGCCGACGACCTATATCGTCACCCCCAGCGCGGGCACCGGAGGCACGATTTCGCCGAGCACGCCGCAGACGGTCAATTCGGGCGCCACCGCCACGTTCACGGTCACGCCCGCTTCGGGCTATCAGATCACCGGCGTCGGCGGCACCTGCGGCGGCACGCTGAGCGGCAATGCCTACACCACCAATGCGGTCACCGCCAACTGCACGGTGAGTGCGGCGTTCAGCGTCGTGCCCGCATCCGCCCCCTCAGTATCGGCGCCGGCGCTCGGGCGGTGGGGACTCATCCTGCTGCTGCTCGGCATGTGCGCCGCAGCCGTCCGGCACGGACGGCGCGTACGCTGATCCTGCGCCTGCGGGCGTGCAAACCGGAGCATGACCATGTCTGCGTACAAGTCGATCCCGCTTTCCCTTGCCGTGACAGTCCTGGGCTGCCTTGCGCAGTGCGTTGCGGCATCGCAGCCTGACGCCGCTTCCCGAAACGACAGCGCGATTGCCAACGTATCCGCGATTGCCGCAGACAAGCTGCAGGCGGCTCAGGCCAAGCTGGCGCGCATGCAGCAGATTGCGGATCGATTCTCCGCGGAAGCGCTTGCTTCGGGTTTCGCGGACGATGCCTGGCGATTCGAACTGGTCAACCACCTCATGCGCGCCGACCAAGACACGATCGGGCGCGTCGAGACCGCCGCCGATCTGCGTTCCGCGTTGCAGGCGGCCGCGACGCCGGCCGTGACCGGCCCGCGCGCCGATTCTCTCGGCCAAACGACGAACGATCTGATCTACGTGCCAATCGCGCCCTGCCGCATCGTCGACACGCGCAACAGCGGCGCTGGAGGCAATTTCGGCGCGAGCGAAACCCGTACCTACACCTACCTGGGCGGCGCGGCCCAGGGCGGGGCCACGTGCACGTTCGCGGCAGGGGTCGCGCCGGCGGCGCTTGCGCTCAACGCCACCGTGGTTTCCTCGGGCCTGGGCAACAATCCAGCGGCGTTCGGCTTCCTTTCGATCTACCCCGAAGGCGGCAGCCCGACGACGAGCTGGCTGAACTATCTCGGCAGCGATACCAAGGCGAATGCCGGCGTTGCCGCGATCAATCAATCGAGCGGAAAATTTTCCGTGTTCGCGCAAAACCCCGCGCACGTGATCGTCGACCTGTTCGGCGTCTTCCGCGCGGCCACAGGCGGCACCCCGAACTTCATCGCCAAATGGGACGGCAACAATGCCCTCGGAATCTCGAGTATCTGGGACGGCGGTGCCGGGCGCATCGGCATTGGCACGACCAGCCCGACACACTCGCTGGAGTTTCTCGGCAACTATCCGCAAATCCAGCTCGACGAGGTGAACGGAAGAACAGCCACGCTGTCGCGCTATACGGACCGCTTCGAGATCACCGCGAGCGATGTCTTCCAGGTATCGGCCGGCGCCGGCGGCACGGCGGACCTGTTTGTTGCCGCCAACCACGATGTCGGCATCGGTACCGGCGCGCCGGTCAGTCGTCTGCAGATCGGTTCGGTCGGCGGTTCGGGCTACAGCGGCAACGACATCGCGTTCGGCAATGGCACGCAGGCTTCGGGGATTGCGCAACTCGCGGACCATGCGCAGTGGTATTCGACTACGAGCATCGCACTGATGCCCGGCAATGGCAGCGGCCGCGTCGGCATCAACACGACTGCGCCGCGGACCCCGCTGGAAGTGGACGGGTATGTCGGAATTGGCCCGGCAACTTACGGCTACTTCAACGCCAGCGACAACAATTTGCACTTGTGCGGCGGCTGTATCGCCGACGTATCCATTTGGGCCACCCAAAACGTCATGGCGCTGGAATTCGATGCGCTTTCCGACGCCCGAATCAAGGACATTGCCGGCGCCAGCGACAAGGCCAAAGATCTCGACACCTTGAACGCCATCGAAGTCACCGACTACACCCTGAAAGACAAGGTTCGCAACGGCAACAAGCCGTTCAAGAAAGTCATCGCGCAGCAGGTGGAGGCGGTCTATCCGCAAGTGGTGAGCCGGCACGCCGACTTCATTCCCAACGTATACCGCAGCGCCGACACGGTCGAGAAGGCCGGCGCCGGATATGCGCTGCGCTTTGCCACGCCCCACGGACTCAGCGCGACCGCCAGGCACGTCAAGCTGCTGGCCGAAGGCGATACCGCGATGAGAAGAGTCGATGTGCTCGCGATGCCGTCGGAACGCGACGTGATCGTCGATGCGACGAACCTGGACGGACGCAAGGTTTTCGTCTACGGCGAGGAAGTCGACGATTTCCGCAGCGTGGACTACGAAGGCCTGACCGCACTCAACATTTCCGCAACGCAAGAGCTTGCGCAGCGCCTGCAGCGCCTGCAAACCGAGGCCGATGCGGCTGCGCGCGCCAAGGATACGCAGATCGCCACGCTGCGCGCGGAACTCGCCGCGCAGGCCGCGCGCATCGACGCGCTGCGGAACCTTGCCGGCGAAGTCGCCGTACTCAAGGCGAAGGCGACCGAGCCTGGCGTCGGGTATGCCGCGCCGGCCAAACCCTGAGCCGCCGGCGTTCGCCATGCAAATCGCGCGGCGCAGGCCGCAACGAGTTCATCTTTCCGGACGGCGGACATGAAACGCGGCACGACGATCGCCGCATGGCTCGCGCTGATCGTTGGCGCTGCGGGCGCCCATGCCGGCGAGGTCACGCAGCAGGCGCGCAACGTCATCGCAACGGTCGACACGCTCGATGTCGAGCATCATTGGCCCGCAGGCGTGCATGTGCATTGGGAATCGGGCGAGCCCGACGGCAAGCCCGAGTCCGGCATCGGCAAGCATACGCATTGCAGCGCGTTCGTCGCCGCGGCCGCAAAGAGACTCGGCATCTACATCCTGCGTCCGCCCGAGCACAAGCAGATACTGCTCGCCAACGCCCAGTTCGACTGGCTCGCGAACGAAGGCGCGAGCCGCGGCTGGCGGCCGTTGCGCGACGCCGCCGAAGCGCAGGCACAGGCCAATCGCGGCATGTTCGTCGTCGCCGCCTACAAAAACCGTCGCGACGACAAGCCCGGGCACATCGCGATCGTGCGTCCGGGAACGAAAAGCCCCGCCGTGCTCGCCGGCGAAGGCCCGGACATCACCCAGGCCGGCGCCCGCAACTATCGCAGCACGACGCTGGCCCAAGGCTTCGCCGGCCATCCGGCCGCGTGGCGCGATCGCGAAGTGCGTTTCTACGCGCATGCGCCGGAATCCTCGCGCTGATGCTCGGCGCAACATCCGATTGATCCGGTGGCGGCGCGGCGCCGCCCGAGGCTGAATGCCCGGCAACCACCGCGCATC
>JAFEFQ010000072.1 GCA_018240505.1 Pseudomonadota bacterium | reverse complement strand
GGCAACGGCAGCGCGCCGGCCGGACTCGGCGACCTCGCGCAGGACGCGTACAAGCACATCGCGATCGGCAATCCCGACACGGTGCCTGCGGGCCGCTACGCGAAGCAGGCGCTGGCCGACGCGAAGCTGTGGGATGCGCTGCAACCCAAGTTCGTGCAGGCGCAGAACGTGCGCCAGGCGCTCGACTACGTCGCGCGCGGCGAGGCCGAAGCGGGTTTCGTCTACGCAACGGACGCGGCTTCGCAGGCGCAGAAGGTCAAGGTCGCGCTGAGCGTGCCGACCACGACGCCCGTGCGCTATCCGGCCGCCGCGATCGGCAGTTGCAAGCAGAAACCGGCCGCCTGCGAGTTCGTGCAGTTCCTGTCGGCGCCCGACAGCCGCGCGACGCTGGCAAAATACGGATTCAGTCCGGTCACGCCGTAACCGCATTTGGAATATCTCTCACCGCTCTGGCTGACGCTCAAGGTCGCCGCGCTCGCGACGCTGCTGGCGCTGATCTTCGGCGTCGCCGCGGCGCGCGCGCTCGGCCGTCGCGGCGGCGTCGTGCGCGATGCCGCGGAGTCGCTGCTGACCCTGCCGCTGGTGCTGCCGCCGACCGTGCTCGGCTACTACCTGCTCGTCGTGCTCGGCCGCAACGGCGCGATCGGCGGCTGGCTGCACGACGCGTTCGGCATCAGCCTGATCTTCACCTGGCAGGGCGCGACGATCGCCGCCGCGGTCGCCGCGTTTCCGCTGATCCTGCGCGCGGCGCGCGCCGCGTTCCGCGAGGTCGATCCGCAGCTCGAACGCGCGGCGCGCACGCTCGGCCTGAACGCAACCGCGGTGTTCTTCCGCGTCAGCCTGCCGCTGGCCTGGCGCGGCATCTGCGCCGGCGCGCTGCTCGCGTTCGCGCGCGCGATGGGCGAGTTCGGCGCGACGCTGATGGTCGCCGGCTCCCTGCCGGGGCGCACGCAGACGCTGTCGATCGCGATCTACAACGCGGTCATGGCCGGCGACGATGCGACCGCGCAGGCGCTCGTGCTCGTCGCGCTCGTCGTCGCCGTGGTCGCGCTCGTGCTGGCCGCGCAGATCCTGCAGCGCAACCATCGCGGAGACGACGATGCGGCTTGAGGTCGACATCGCCAAGACCCTGCGCGCGCGCGACCGCGAGTTCCGCCTCGAGCTGAAGTTCGCGAGCGCGGCCGCGGTGACCGTGCTGTTCGGCCCGTCGGGCGCGGGCAAGACGCAGACGCTGTACGCGATCGCCGGCCTGACGCGGCCCGAGCGCGGACTGATCCATGTCGGCGACACCGCCTTGTTCGACGCGCGACGCGGCATCGACTTGCCGCCGCATCGGCGCGGCATCGGCTACGTGTTCCAGGACTATGCGCTTTTTCCACATTTGAACGTTTTGCAAAATGTGGCATTTGCGACATCGCGCGGCGTGCTGCTCAACCCGCGCCAGGCCTCGTCCGAGGTTTACGCCCTGCTCGCGCGCTTCGCCCTCGGCAAGCTGGCCTCGAGCCATCCGCACCAGCTGTCGGGCGGCCAGCGCCAGCGCGTCGCGCTCGCGCGCGCGCTCGCCGCGAAGCCGCGCCTGCTCCTGCTCGACGAACCGTTTGCCGCGCTCGACGCGCCGCTGCGCGCGCGCCTGCGCGAGGAACTGCTCGCCGTGCGCGCCCAGTTCGACGTGCCGATGGTCGTGATCACGCACGACCCGGACGATGTCGCCGCCCTCGGCGGCCACGTCGTCGCGATGGAGAACGGCCGCGCCGCCTAGGGCCGCAGACGGAAATCGAGCGTGGCGACCGCGCCGCCCTGCGGACGCGGCGCGAGCGCAACCTTCCAGTCGTAGAGTTCGCAGAGACGGATGACGATGGCGAGGCCGAGCCCGGCGCCGGACGTGCCTTCCGAGGATTCGCCGCGCACGCCACGCTGGAACAGCTTGTCCGCATCCTCCTGCTTGATGCCGGGGCCGGAGTCCTCGACCGTGACCACGCCGCGCCTGGCGCCGACCGTGATGACGACATCGCCCTTCTGCGTGTACTTGAACGCGTTACCGATCAGGTTGCCGAGCGCCACCGAAATCACCGACGACGGCGCGACGACTTCGAGCGGCTGCTCGACCTCCAGACGCACGTCGATCGGCTTGCGCCCGATGTGCGAGCGGTAGACGTCGATGACCTGCTCGACGACCTTGGCGACGTCGGTCGTCTCGCCGTCGTTCGGCGCACCGCGCTCGCTGCGCGACAGATGCAGCAGCGCGTTGGTCAGTTCGGTCGACTGCTTCGCCGCGCGCTCGACGCGCTTGAGGCGCTCGCGGATCTTGTCGTCGATCCGGTCGGAGGCGAGCAACAGCTCGGTCGTGCCCGAGATCACCGCGAGCGGAGTGCGCAGCTCGTGGCTGACGTCGGCGTTGAAGTCGCGGTCGCGCACGACGATCGCGGTCATGCGCCGGGAATAGTCGTCGAACGCGGTCGCCAGCTCGCCGACCTCGTCGTCGGCGAAATGCGGCGCGAGCGGCTCGGGCTTGCCGGTCTGGCGCAGCGTGCGGATGCGCCGGGCCAGATCGGTGACCGGACTCATCACGCGGCGCGACAGCCACAGGCCGATCAGCAGCGAGAGCACCGCGAAGATCAACACCGCGATGCCGAGCGCAATCAGCAACTGCCGCTCGTTGAGCTTGCGCGTACCGTAGTCGTACCAGAGGAAAGCCCAGTAGTCGTCGTCCTTGTAGACCGCGAGCTTGTAGGGACGAACCTTGCCGTCCGCCGCCGGCAAGGTGATCTCGGACACGTTCGTCGAGTCGTATTTGCGCAGGTCGAACGGCACGTTGGCGAAGAAGTTCTTGCCGTAGATGTGCGGCGGCGGGTCGTATTGCGGCAGCCGCCATTGCGCATTCTCGTCGGGGTTGTCGCGCTTGAAGTCGACGAAATTCCTGACCAGCCTGCCCAGGTCGTTGTTGATCAACTGGTCCTCGAGCCGGGCGCGCATGTACATCGTCGCCACGGCGAACAACGCCGTCAGCGCGAAGCCGAACAGCGCGAACGAGATGATGATGCGGCTGCGCAGCCGCCGACGGAATTTCGCGGGTCTCATGCGCGCCTAAACAAAAACCGTCGCGTGCACGAAAGTGAAGCGTCGGGAAGTGGCTGAAGTAGTCTCAAGGCGTAGCGAGCGAAGTCAGGTTGCGCGTCGGGCGCGCGCAGGAACCGGAGTGTACTCGAATGTACATGAGGATTACTCGCCGTATCCACGGCTCGCCCTTCGGGCCATTCGCTGCGCGAATTGTTCGTTTCGGCATCCTGTCTCCACAGTCCGAGCACGACCGGCGCGCCCGATTCCAGACAAGATCGGGCCGAGCGCAGTAGCTTTGAGACTGCTTCAGCTGGCGGCCGCGTCGGGGTCGACCATGCGATAGCCGATACCGTGGCGCGTCTGGATCAGCGCCTTGTCGAACGGCTTGTCGATCGCCGCGCGCAGGCCGTGGATGTGCACGCGCAGCGAGTCGCTGTCGGGCAGTTCCTCGCCCCAGACGCGCGTTTCGAGTTCCTGGCGCGTGACCACGGACGGGCTCGACTCCATCAGGTTCTGCAGCAGCTTGAGTCCGATCGGATTGAGCTGGATCGCCTTGTCGCCGCGCGTGACGATCAGCGTGTCGAGGTTGTAGCTCAGGTCGGCGACCTGCAGCACGCGGCTCTGGATGCCCTTGCCGCGGCGCGCGAGCACCGACAGGCGCGCTTCGAGTTCCTGCAGCGCGAAAGGCTTGACCATGTAGTCGTCGGCGCCGGAATCGAAGCCGGTCAGCTTCTGGTCGAGCGCATCGCGTGCGGTGAGCATGAGCACCGGCGTCTGCCGGCGCGCTTCCTGGCGCAGCTTGCGGCACAGCTCGAGGCCGTCCATGCCCGGCAGGGTGAGGTCGAGCACGATCGCGTCGAAGTCGTGCGAGATGGCCAGATGCAATCCGGTGACGCCGTCGCCGGCGAAATCGACGGTGTGGCCTTTTTCCTCGAGATAGTCGCCGATGTTCGCGGCGATATCGCTGTTGTCTTCGATGACCAGTATGCGCATATGCAAAGCTTACCCGTATGGCGTCCGAATTGCTCGGCCGGTCTGTCTTGGATCGACGCGCAGGGCCCGGAGTTCCCGAAACGCGGTCACGTCGAACCCGCAAGAAAGTGATGGCGGAAGTTTATCGGCGTCGGGAAGTGCGGCCAGGGACGGTCGCCTCTGGATCTTCGCCGTCGTGGGCGATGGCCGAAATGCACCCAATAAAAAAGCCCAAGGAGGCGCCATTGGGGGAACGCACCTCGCTTGGGCTTAAAGCTACTGCCCCGATTACCGTAACCTGCCGGTCACCTGACCTGACCTTGGGAGTGTCGAGCAAAATTACAGTGACGAGGATGGTAGGCATTGCCCGATTAAATCGACGTTAAGCCGATCTATGGGTTTCGTTAATTCGCGTCGGTTTCCGAATTGGCGCGCCGGCAGATGTGCGAACCGGTGATTTCACGGCAGTTTTCCTCCGCCGTGTTGCCGCGCGTGAACGCGAAGCTGCGCGTGTAGCGCGTGGCCGCGGCCGGTGCCGCGAAGCGCCACTGGCGCATTGCGGCGATCGCCGCCTGCTCGAACACGCCGGCCGGTTGCGCGGCAAGCACGCGGATATCGCGCACGCGGCCTTCGCCGTCGACCTGGAACTCCAGATCGACCTTGCCGGCCACGCCGTTGCGCAACGCATCGAGCGGGTAGGTCGGCTGCACGACATGCAACGCCTGCGGGCCCGGCGCGGTGACCGGCGCGGGCGCGAGCGGTGGTGTCTTCCCGGCGGCGCTGGCGGGTTCCGGAATCGCCGGAGCCTGCACCGTGGGTGCGGCAACCGCAGCCGCATCCGGCGTTTCGGCAGCGCGCGCAGCCGCGATCGCGGCAGGCGCTTCGGTGCGCGCCGCCGTCTGCGGCAGCGGCGGCGCAGCGACCGCGGGTTCGTGCTCGGCCTCGCGTCGCGGCAACGGCGTAACGACCGTCGCCGGCCGGATCCGCTGCGCCAGCAGCGGCAGATCGGCGTGGATGCGCAACGTCGCCGCGGCGATCAGTTCGGCGCTCGTCGCCGAGGCGCGCACCAACGTCGCGCCGAGCGCATCGGCCGACGGCGCGTGCAGGCGCGTCAGCGCGAGCAGCAGGCCCGCGCCGGCCAGCAGCACGGGCAAGGTCATGCCGTTGCCGCGCGGCAGAAACATCGGCGATTGCGCCGCGCGCGGATCGACGATGCGGCGCACGCGCTCGAGCAGCACGCCGCCACCGGCACCGAGTGCGGGCACCGCCGCGCCGAAACGGACCGCGCCGCCCTGCGCCCATTCCTCGAGATCGGCCAGCGTGCGCGCGTAGGCCAGGCGCTCGCCGCCGCCGACGCCGAGCACGAGATCGTCGCAGCATTGCTCGCGCTGCTGGCGCACATCGGCGCAGATCCAGTGCACGAGCGGATGATAGAAAAGCAGCGTCTCGACCACGACCTGGATCAGGTTGGCGATGTAGTCGTAGCGGCGGATGTGGGCGAGCTCATGAGCGAGGATCAACTCGATCTGCGCCGGCGTGAAGCCGCTGAGCAGGCTCGCCGGCAACAGGATCGTCGGCTTGAGCCAGCCGATCAGGGTCGGCGTCGCAACCTCGAGCGAAGCGAGCAGGCGCACCGGCCGCAGGATGCCGAAGCGCTGGCTCAGCTCGAGCAGGCGCAACTGCCAGTCGCGCGGCAACGCGTTCGCGGAACGCACGAGTCCAACCAGGCGATGCCAGTGCAGGAACGAGCGCAGCGCGATCGCGCACACGCCGGCCAGCCACAGGCCCACGCACCAGGGCAACCAGGCTTCGAGGCCTGCGGACTGCGCGATCCCGGCCGCCGCGGAAGCACCCGATGCCGACGCGGACGCCAGCGCGGTCGAAGAGCCCGCCGCGAAAATCGCCGGATCGGCGTGCGCCGGCCACAGCACGGCCAGCGTCGCCAGCGGACAGGCGAGCATCGCCAGCAGGCAAAACATGCCGAGGCGGTGGCGCGCCGCGCTGCCCGCGCACGCGCCGCGCATCAGCGCGTAGGCAAGGCCGATCAACGCTCCCTGCCAGAGAAAATGCAGCAGGCTCCATCCCAGCGCGTGCACGTACGGTGCCATCGCGGCGGTCAACGCGTTCATTGCGACTTGCCCCTGGCATCGATGCGATCGAGCAACTCGCGGATCTGCTTCAACTCGGCCTTGGACGCGCGCGGCGCCTCGCCGAGCGCGTGCAGCACGAGCTGCGAGGGCGAGCCGTTGAACAGGCGCGCCACCATCTCGGAGAGAAAACGCTTCTGCGTGCGCTGCCGGGTCACCGCCGCGCGGTAGACATGCGCGCGCTGCGCATCGTCGCGCACGACCAGGCCCTTGGCATGCATGATCTGCAGCAGCTTGAGCACGGTCGTGTAGCCGGCGCCGCCGTCGGCATGCAGTTGCGCGTGCACTTCGCGCACCGTGCACGCGCCCCGGTCCCAGAGCACGCGCAGGATGTCGATTTCGGCCTCGGTCGGGCGTGGCTTCGAATTGGAAGACATCACGATTCCGATGGGCCCCATTGGCGCTGGTTGCAGTCCATCTTGGGGCGAAAGCCTACTGGCTGCTCCTGTGTATTGCCGCTGAGTTGATGTTGGCGTCCTGCGAATGGTCGTTCATGTACTTCTGCGAGTCCCTGCGCATCTTCTCGATTTCAGCAACGGTCTTGCAGGTGTTGACCGGAATATTCGATCCGACCGGGGCGCGGCGCTCGCAGACCAGGCGGTTGCGGTCGCTGTGGGTCAGGATGCCGTTGAGATGCTCCTGGGTGTTGAACAGCTGCACCTGGTCGCCTTGCGACATCGCCGACACCGAACCGGCCTTCTGCAGCATCGCGGCCATCGTGTCGAGGTCGGCATCCGCCTTGGCCTTGTCGTCGGGGCGGATGAACTCGTAGCGGCCGCCGGACCCCATCTCCTTGCGGATCTGCGCGGCGGTTTCGGCGAACTTCTCCGGCGTATCGGCCGCGACCGGCTTTTCGACGACCTTGTCCGCGGCCGCCACGGCGCCGAGACACAGCATCTGGGCCATGCCGAGCATGGCGAAATGACGAACGAATCTCTTCACGACGAACCTCTGCTGTTGAAGAATGGATTTTCTACGTAGTTCATCGTAGTTCCACCGGCGCGGCGCTGTCAACGAAAAGCTTCGTAAATGGTGCGCGCGTCGCCCGGCCGCTCAGCGCCGGCGCGCCTGGCGCCGGTGCACGCGGCGCTCGATGTACTCGATGATCGCCCCGGCGATGTCGACGCCGGTCGTGCCCTCGATGCCTTCGAGGCCCGGCGAGGAGTTGACCTCGAGCACGAGCGGCCCGCGCTTCGAACGCAGCAGGTCGACGCCGGCGATGTCGAGTTGCATCGTGTGCGCGGCGCGCACGGCGGTGTCGATTTCCGCCGGATCGAGATCGGCCACGGTCGCGATGCCGCCGCGGTGCAGGTTCGAGCGGAACTCGCCCTCGCGCGCCTGGCGCTGCATCGCGGCAACGACCTTGCCGCCGACGACGAAGCAGCGGATGTCGGCACCCTTCGCTTCCTTGATGTACTCCTGCACGAGGAAGTTCGCGTAGAGGCCGCGGAACGCCTCGATCATGCCCTGGGATGCGCTGCGCTTCTCGGCGAGCAGCACGCCCTGGCCCTGGGCGCCTTCGTTGAGCTTGATCACGTGCGGCGCGTCGCC
>JAFEFQ010000071.1 GCA_018240505.1 Pseudomonadota bacterium | reverse complement strand
GCGATGAGCTACGTCAAGGCGGCGATTCCCGTGCTCGCCTCGATCAGCGAGCGGCGCCTGAACAAGCTCGTCGATCCGGCGACCAACGACGGCCTGCCGGCCTTCCTGATCGGCAACGAGGACGCGACCGATTCGGGCTTCATGATCGTGCAATACACCGCGGCCGCGCTGGTCAACGACCTCGCCACGCGCGCGCATCCGGCCAGCGTCTACTCGGTGCCGACCAGCGCGAACGCCGAAGACCACGTCTCGATGGGCACGAACGAGGCGCGCCACGTGCTCGAGATGGTCGAGGACCTCGGCCACGTGCTCGCGCTCGAGCTGTACACCGCGGCGCAGGCGCTCGAATATCGCCAGGACATGCTCAACGCGGCGCGCACGCTTGCCGCGCGCGGCGACTGGCAAAGCCTCGCGACGAAGGTTTCCGGTGCGCCCAAACCCGACCACGAAAGCCATGCGCAGTTCGTCCTTGAGGTGAAGAAGCTGATGGCCGCGTTGGCGGGCAGCGAGGAATTCCACGCCGGTTCGGCCGTGCGCGCCGCGTTCGCGAAGATCCGAGAACGCATCGGCTTCATGCAGCGCGACCGCGCGATGGACCAGGATGTCAAGCGCATCTGCGAGTTGATCGCAAGGCACGAATTGGAGCAATAGAGCACATCGAGTTGCGAGGCCGATCTCGGCTTGTCATTCCCGCGTGCTTCCGGCGGGAGTTCAGTGGCTTCGCCCAAGGCGTTCCGATTGCACGAGGAGCAAAGGCACTGGATTCCCGCCTTCGCGGGAACGACGAGCTGAACGAGCCGCGATTCATCCGCCCGCCGCGTCCCCGTCCCTTACAATTCAATTGGGCAACGAATTTCGGAGACGAAATGGTCAAGGTGCGGACGCGATGGCGTAGTCGGGTTTTCTTTCTCGTGGCCTGCGGGTCGACGCTCACAGCCGGAGCCCAGCAACCGCCCGTATCGGCGGCCAGCTTGCCCGAGCGCTACGTCGAATCGCTGAAACTTTCCCAAGCCAAGCGATATGCGGATGCCGCCGCGATCCTGGAGCCGTTCTACATCGCCGGCCCGGTCGGCATGGATTGGCATTGGAACTTCGCAATGTATCAGCTCGCATGCGACGAAGCGCTGGCGGGCCGCAGGGAAAAGGCAATGAATGCCCTCATCGCCTCGCAAGCCAGGGGAGGCAGCGTTTCCGCGAAGCAACTGGCGACGGACGCGAATCTCGCATCGCTCCACGATGACCCGCGATTCACGCAGATCGTGGATGCGGCGCGCAACGGGGAGCGCCTGTGGGCTCGCGAACCGGGGCAAGGCTTGCCTTTCGCGCCGAATCTGAGCGAGGAGGCCAAGATCGCGGGGCTGTCCACCGTGTGGTCGGAAGCCCGTTTCAATTTCGCCTTCTTCGACCGGCAACCGGATTTGGACTGGAACCAGACCTACCTGGATTTCCTGCCCACAGTGCGGGCCACGGCATCCACCGAAGAGTATTACCGCGTGCTGATGCGGTTTGCGGCATTGCTGAAGGATGGCCACACGAACGTGTATCCCCCCGAGCCACTGCGGGACGCCTTCTATGGCGGTCCCGGGCTGCACACGCAGCTTGTGGAGAACGCCATCGTGGTGACCGCGGTCGACGATCCCGCATTGCTCGCACAACGATGGCGCGTGGGCGATGCGCTTCTGGCAATCGACGGAGAGGACATACGACACTATGCGGAACGCGAGATCGGGCCGTACCAGAGTTCGTCAACTCCGCAGGATCTGCAGGTACGCACCTTCGACTATGCGTTGCTCACCGGGCGCGCCGGCAGCCGGTTCCATGTGACCGTGAAGAATGCCGAAGGCAAGAGAGAGGAGCGCGTGCTGACGCGGTTGACGCTGCAGGATCAATCGAAGTTGAAGAAGAACGGAGCCTCCTTCAAGATGAGGCCGGACGGCATTGCCGTGCTGACGATCGATGAATTCGAGGACTCGGAAGGGGCGAAGGCGCTGCTCACGAACTTGCCGCGCGTCAACTCCTCCAGGGGATTGGTCATCGACGTTCGCGCCAACGGTGGCGGCAGTACCCCCGTGGATTTGCTGCAGATGCTGGCGCGCGAGCCGATTCGCGGCCCCATGATGCGAACGAGAAGCTACAGCGCCGCAGACCGCGCGCGTGGCGTGCTGCCGGGATGGACGGACGCTGCTCCGTTCGAAGTTCCCGCGGATCCCGCACATCACATCGACGTGCCGGTTGCGGTCTTGACCAGCGCACGCACTTTTTCTGCGGCGGAAGATTTCGTCGCGTTGTTCAATGCAATGCATCGAGGCATCACCGTGGGAGAGGCAACGGCGGGAAGCACCGGCCAGCCGCTGTTCTTCCAGTTGCCCGGTGGGGGTAGCGCGCGCATCTGCACCAGAAACGACCGCACCCCGGATGGGACCGTCTTCGAAGGCATCGGCCTTCGCCCCGCCATCCCGGTTTCGAACACGATCGAAAGCATCCGGCGAGGCAAGGACAAGGTCCTTGAGCGCGCGGCAGGAGCGCTGTTGGCCGCGAAGTGAGAACGGCGCTGACGCCGGTCAACGCGCCTTTTTTCACCACGATGATCCATGCAACGCCCACTAGCCAGGCATGACTTCCGGCGCATGCGCTAGTATCAACTCAACACTATAGTCCACCTGCGACTATGACGACGTTGAGCACATGAGCGACACCGACAGCCACCTGTGGAAATTCCAGAAGGAGCTTTCCGCCGGCACCGTGTCGCTGGTGCTGCTCGGCGTGCTCGCGCGCGCGCGAACGCCGATGTACGGCTACCAGATCGCGAAACGGCTGGAGCAGACCGGCGGCGGCGTGCTCAGCGGCAAGCAGAGCGCGCTGTATCCCGTGCTGCGCAACCTCGCCGCGGCCGAACTGCTCGAAAGCATCGTCGAGCCATCGGTGGCGGGGCCGCCGCGGCGCTACTACCGCATCACGCCGCTCGGGCGACGCGTGCTGCGCGAGTGGAGCCTGGCCTGGATCGACACGCGCGATTTTGTGGATTCCGTTTTGGTTGAGTAGTGCGGGCAGGACGCCCGCTTTGTGATCTCCTCCGTCACGGACGACGGCATGAGCTTACCGAGGATTGAACATGACCGGCACAATTCCAAGCACGATTGCCGAATATCTCGAGCAGTTGCGCAGCACATTGCAGGGCGCTGGCGCCGATCCCGCGCTGATCCAGGACGCGCTCTACGACGCCGAGGAGCACCTGCGCGCCGAGCTGCACGAGAATCATGGCAAGCCCGAGGCCGAGGTGATCGCGAAGATCGTCGGCAGCTACGGCGCGCCCGAGGAAGTCGCGAGCATCTACGTCGACAAGGAGGTCCAGGTACAGCAGGCGTTGCGCCCGCCGCCGCCGCGGCCGCGCAAGACGGCATGGGGCAAGTTCTTCGCGGTCGGCAGCGACGCGCGCGCCTACGCGGGGCTGTTCTACATGCTGCTGTCGCTGGCGACCGGCATCTTCTATTTCACCTGGACCGTGGTCGGCCTGAGCCTGTCGCTGGGCCTGTCGCTGCTGATCTTCGGCGTGGTGTTCGCCGTGTTCTTCTTCGCCACGACGCGCGTGCTCGCGCTGGTCGAGTCGCGCATCATCGAGACCATGCTCGGCGAACGCATGCCGCGCCGGCCGGTCTACGCGCGGCCGGGCCTGACGATCTGGCAACGCATGGGCGAGATGTTCACCGATCCGCGCACCTGGTCGACGCTGCTGTATTTCGTGCTGATGCTGCCGCTCGGCATCGTCTATTTCACCGTCGCGGTGACCGGCATCAGCACGGCGCTGGCCTGCATCTTCGCGCCGATCGCGCACATCGGCTGGATGCTCGGTCTCGTGCGCATCGACATCGCCACCGACATCCATTTCAACGACACGCTGCTCGTGCCGTGGCAGATCGCCGATCCGCTGACCTTCGTCATCGGCGTGGCGTTGCTGTTCGGCCTGCTGCATTTCGCGCGCGGCCTGGCGAAGTTCCAGGGCGCGCTCGCGAAAGGATTGCTGGTGAAACCGGCGGGTTGATGCCGGCGACGCAGGACACTTCGCGGCAGCAGGCGAATCCGCTCTCGGCTCGTAGCGGCATCTCGTTTCTCTTCATTCGAGAAGGCGTCGTGAAATTTCCCCCGACCATGTCGATTTCGCTTTCGCTCGTTCGTCTACCAGTGAAATGACTTCCGGCCGTTGTCGCGAACGACACGCCTCGGGTAAAAATTCCGCAATGGATGCAAACAAATGCGACGCAGTAGATGCAAGCATCGATTGAATTCGCGTTCGCTCCTCGTCTATTATTGAACGCGCCAGTACAAAATATTTGGATTTCGTTATGACCCCGAAAAACGCAGAAGCGCGCCGCGGCGTGCTTGGCGGAGTGTTGTTCGCCGCGCTGGCAGGTTGCGCGGCGGGTCCGGATTTCCGTGCGCCCGCAGCGCCCGCGGTCGACGGTTACCGCAAGGACCCGCTGCCGGCGGCGACCGTGGAAACGAAAGCGCCGACCGGTGACGCACAGCGCTTCGTCAGCGGCGCCGACGTGCCCGCGCAGTGGTGGACGACGTTCGCGAACGCGGAGTTGACCCGCCGCATCACGCAGGCGCTGGCGCACAGCCCCAGCGTCGCTTCGGCGCAGGCGGCGTTGCGGCAAGCGCAGGAGAATGCAAACGTGGCGCGCGGCGCGCTGCTGCCGAGCGTGGACGCGAGCGCCGGCGCGACGCGCGGCAATGCGAACGGGCAGGGCGCGGCCGCAGCGGGCTCGGGTTCGGTGTACACGCTGTATAACGCCGGTGCCAGGGTGAACTACACGCTCGATCTGTTCGGCGCCGTGCGGCGCGGCGTCGAGGCGGAGTCCGCGGCGGTCGACACCCAGCGCTTCCAGCTCGAAGGCACCTATCAGACGCTGGCCGCGAATGTCGCGACGGCGAGTTTCCGCGAGGCCTCGCTGCGCGGACAGATCCGCGCTACCGAGGAGATCATCGACGTCTACAACAAGGAGTTGAAACTCGTCGAGGCGCAGAACCAGATCGGCGCGAAATCGCTGGCCGACGTGCTCGTCATCCGCACCCAGGTGGCGACGGCTGCGGCGACGCTGCCACCACTGCGCGCGCAACTCGCGCAGACTCAGACGCAACTGGCGGTCTATCTCGGCGAGTTTCCTTCGCAGTCGGAGTTGGCCGCACTCGATCTCGATGCCTTCGGCCTGCCGCGCGAGGTGCCCGTGTCGCTGCCGTCGACGCTGACGCGCCAGCGTCCCGACGTGCGCGCGGCGGAAGCGACGCTGCACCAGGCCACCGCGAAAGTCGGCGTCGCCACGGCCAACCTGTTTCCGCAGATCACGTTGAGCGGCAGCCTCGGCTCGTCGGCGCTGCACTCGGGCGATCTGTTCTCGGGCGGCACGAAGGCGTGGAGCATCGGCGCCAATCTGTTGCAGCCGATTTTCCACGGCGGTTCGCTGCGCGCGCAGAAGCGCGCGGCCGAGGCCGGACTCGACAAGGCCGCAGCGGACTACCAGCAGACCGTGCTCGGCGCGTTCCAGAACGTGGCCGACGCCCTGCGCGCGCTCGAGCTCGATGCGGAAAGCCTCAAGGCGCAGGCGTTGGCCGAGCAATCCGCGGCCAGGAGCCTCGACCTCGTCCGCATCCAATACCACAACGGCTCGGCGAGCTATCTGCAGGAACTCGACGCGACGCGCCAATACCAGCAGACCCGGCTCGGCCTGATCCAGGCGCGCGCCGCGCGGCTTGCCGACACGGCGGCGCTGTACACCGCGCTCGGCGGCGGCTGGAAGGAAGATTCCGCGCCGGCCGCAATCGCCACAACTGATGCAAGCCCCCAATCGAAGTAGATTTCATTGAGAAGTGCGGGCAGGAAGCCCGCCTCTTGATTCTCGCGATCAAGGACGATCGCAAAAACAAAGGTTGATTGATATGGCTACTGCGGAAAAGAAGAAATGGAGCACGACCAAAAAGATGGTCGTGATGATCCTGTCGGTGCTGCTGCTGATCGCGGTGATTGCCGGCATCAAGGTGATGCTGGTGATGAAGATGATCGCCGGCATGAAGCCGCCGCCGCCGGCCGTGGTGTCGACGGCCAAGGCCGCGTTCCAGGACTGGCAGCCGCAGCTGCGCGCGGTCGGCAACGTGCGCGCCGCGCGCGGCGCCGATCTGGCGCTCGATGTTTCCGGCCTGGTGACCAAGGTGAATCTGCAGTCGGGTGACGAGGTCAGGGAAGGCCAGGTGTTGCTGCAGTTGCGCGACAGCGAAGACGTGGCCCAGCTGCACCAGCTCGAAGCCGCGGCGGCGCTGGCCCAGGTCACGTTCGGTCGTGCGCAGCAGCAGCTTGCGGTGCAGGCAATCAGCAAGGCCGACTACGACCAGGCCGCGGCCGATCTCAAGGCCAAGCAGGCGGCCGTCGCGCAGCAGCAGGTCAACGTGCAGCGCAAGCAGTTGCGTGCGCCGTTCGCCGGCCGCGCGGGCATCATCACGGTCACGCCGGGCACGTATCTCAACTCGGGCACGGCGATCGTCACCGTGCAGCAGATCGATCCGGTGTTCGTCGATTTCCATCTGCCGCAGAAGGATCTCGCCAATGTGAAGGTCGGGCAGAAAGTGGTGCTCGAGCTCGACGCGTTTGCGGGCAAGGCCTTCGAAGGCGAGCTGTCCGCGATCAACCCGAAGGTCGACAGCGACACGCGCAACGTCATGGTCGAGGCGAAGGTCGCCAATCCGGACAAGTTGCTGACGCCGGGCATGTTCGCCGACGTCGCGATCGACGTCGGCACCAAGGCGCGCTACCTGACCCTGCCGCAGACCGCGGTCGTCTACAACCCGTACGGCGAGACCGTGTATGTGGTGAAGAAGAAGGCCGACCTAGACAAGGCGCAAGCGGACGAGGCGAAGAAGAACGGTGCCAAGCCCGCCGCCGCGACACCGGCCGCCGGGCCGCCGATTGCCGCCGATGCCCTGGTGGTCGCGCAGACCTTCGTGACGACGGACGGCACGCGCGGCGATCAGATCTCGATCACCAAAGGTCTGGACGAAGGCGCCGAAGTCGTGACCAGCGGCCAGATCAAGCTCAAGAACGGCGCGCCGGTCACGATCGACAACAGCGTGCAGCCGGCGGACAGCGCCAGTCCGAAGCCGCAGGAACATTGAGACTGCCATGTGCACCGGGATTGCGGCGGCCGTCTTTGCTCTCTCTCCCCCAACGGCTCAATCGTTGGGGGAGAGGGCATGAAATCTACGATCCTGCGCCGCGACCTGCGGCCGGATCAGCGGAGCAACTCATGAACTTCACCGACACCTTCATCAAGAAACCCGTCCTCGCGATCGTGGTCAGCGCGCTGATCCTCGTGCTAGGCGTCAAGGCCGTGTTCGATCTGGGCGTGCGCCAGTTCCCGAAGACCGAGAACGCGACGGTGACCGTGACGACCGCCTACTACGGCGCCGATGCGCAAACCGTGGCCGGCTTCATCACCCAGCCGCTCGAGCAGGCGATCGCGCAGGCGCAGGGCATCGACTACCTGACCTCGACCTCGGTCAGCGGCGTTTCGACGATCACCGCGACGCTGCGCCTCAACTACGATGCGAACAGTGCGCTGACCCAGATCCAGACCCAGGTCACGTCGGTGCGCAACCAGTTGCCGCCGCAGGCGCAGCAGCCCGTGCTCAACGTGCAGACCGGTGCGTCGCTCGACGCGATGTACCTGGGATTCCGCAGCGACGTGCTCGCGTCCAACAGCATCACCGACTATCTCGCGCGCGAGGTCAAGCCCAAGCTCGA
>JAFEFQ010000070.1 GCA_018240505.1 Pseudomonadota bacterium | reverse complement strand
CGCCGTTCGAGCGCGACAAGCATGCGCAGCGCGATGCGTTGCTCGCGACGCGGGTCAAGGAAACCGGGGTCGCGCTCGCCTATCTCAATCTCGTCGGCGGCCAGGACGCGCTCGTGTTCGACGGCGCCTCGGTGCTCGCCGATGGCGACGGGCACATTCATCATGCGGCGCGTGCGTTCGAGGATCACTGGTGCCTGGCCGACTACGACGCGGCCACGCGCAAGTTCACGCCCGTGGACTGGCCGGCCGACGGCGACGAAGGCCGCGACGCGCTGGCCTGGCGCGCGATCGTGCGCGGCACGCGCGACTACTGCGCGAAGAACGGCTTCAGGAAGGTCTGGATCGGCTTGTCGGGCGGCATCGACTCGGCGCTGGTGCTGGCGATCGCCGTCGATGCGCTCGGCGCCGGCAACGTGACCGGCGTGCGCCTGCCGTCGAAGTACACCTCGGGACAGAGCAACGATCTCGCCGACGAGCAGGCGCGTGCGCTCGGCGTGAAGCTGCTGACGCTGCCGATCGAGGCGCCGTTCAACGGATTCCTCGATGCGCTGGCGCCGGCGTTCGCCGGCCACGCGTCCGATGCGACCGAGGAGAACCTGCAGTCGCGCAGCCGCGGCGCGATCCTGATGGCGCTGTCGAACAAGTTCGGCGGCCTCGTGCTGACCACGGGCAACAAGAGCGAGTACGCGGTCGGTTACGCGACGATCTACGGCGACATGTGCGGCGGCTACGCGCCGATCAAGGACCTGTACAAGACCGAGGTCTATGCGCTCGCCAACTGGCGCAACACGGTCGGCGGCGCGCCGGTGATTCCGCCAGAGGTGATCACGCGTGCGCCGACTGCGGAATTGCGCGAGAACCAGACCGACCAGGATTCGCTGCCGCCGTACGACGTGCTCGATGCGATCCTGCTGCGCTACGTCGACCAGGAGCAGTCGCGCGAGGACATCGTGCGCGCCGGCTACAACGCCGAAGTCGTCGACCACGTGCTGCGTCTCGTGCGCATCAACGAATGGAAGCGGCACCAGGCCGCGCCGGGGCCGAAGGTGTCGCGGCGCGCGTTCGGGCGCGAACGCAGGTATCCGATCACTTCGGCCTGGCGCTGACCCGCTGCACCCGGCAGGAGCTTGCAGCTGCCTTTCGATCGGGGGCTCGACAACGACCCGCGCGCAACGCATCGCGCCGCTACTCGTTCGCGCGCAGCAACGAGCCGAAGGTGAGGTAGGCGGCGTTGTTTCCACCCTGGGCGTAGCCGTAGCCGAGGAAGATCGGGCCGAGGAAGGTGTCGATGCCGACGAAGACGCTGCCGGCGCCGATCATGTTGCTGCCGATGCGGCGGCGTTCGTTCCACCAGCCACCCGTTTCGAGGCTGCCGCCCAGATACAACGGCACGCTGAACAGCGCGCCGGCCTCGGTCATGCGGCGATAGTAGACCGCGCGCAGCAATGCGGTGTTCGAGGCGAACAACTGGTTTTCGGTGTAACCGGAGAGGTTGGCGAGGCCGCCGAGCTGGCTCAGCGCGGCGATCTGGACATTCGCGCCGCTGCCGCTCGCGGTGTTCACGCTCGCGCCGAGCAGCAGGTGGTTCGCGCCGTGCGACAACGCCCAGTCCCAGCGCAGGTGCGAGATGCGTGCGGCGTTGCTGGAGCCGAGCTGGTTCAGCAACATTTCCTCGGACAGGTCCAGGCGCATGCCGCGCGTGGGAAAGGCGCTCTGGTCGAGATCGTCGTAGACCGCGCGCAGGACGAGGCCGCCGAAGTCGCTGGATATGCTCTTCGGCAACCCGCCCGGCTGCGTGGCGCTTCCGGGCGTGCCGATGCGCAGGTGCGCCTCGTCGTGGCCGTATTCGAGCGCCGACGACAGCTGCCAGCTGGCATCGGGCGTATAGCCGAGCTCCACCGCGCCGAGATAGCGGCGGCGACGGTATTCGGCGAGTTCGGTGCCGTTGTCGTCGAGCGCGAAATTGTTGGCCTTGTACTGCACGCGCGGAGCGACGTAGAACTGGCCGAGGCGGCCCCAGGGCTGCAGGAACTCGCTGTACAGCTCGGTGACCTGGCCGAGCTGGACGCGGTTGCGGCTTTCGCCGCCGAGCGTGTTGAGGCCGGTGAAGTTGGCTTCGGCGAACAACTGGTAGCTGCTGCGCCCGGCGAAGTTGTCGGCCAGGCGCAGGCCCAGACGCAGGTAGTTCGGTCCCCAGCCCTTGTCGACCGGTTGCACGACGAGGCCGGTGCGGCCGACGCGATCGGCGAGGTCGTAGGTGATGCGCTCGTAGCTGCCTTCGCCGTAGGCGAGGCCGATGCGCTTTTCGAGTTGCTCGGTATCGAACGGCCGGTCGACGAGGTCGGACAGGCGCTGCTTGACGTAGTCGGCGGTGCGGCTGCGCCCGCCGAGCACTTCGAGGAACGCGATCAGCGGCGCATCGAAAGGTTTTTGCCGATGATTCGCGGTGAACGCCGCGTAGTCGCGCTCGCTCACCGAAAACGCGCGCAGCGCCGCGACTTGCGCGTCGGCGGCCTGCTCGCCGAACCCGACCGCTTCCGGTGTGCGCTCGAACGCGGCACTGGTGATATCGCCGAGTTGCGGCACGACCAGCACGTCATTCGCACCGAGCGTGCGCAGCTGCGCGTCGGTCTGGTGCTGCATCATCGCGGTCAGCATCTGGTTGGCGATCGCGATCGGCGAAGTCAGCTCGTCCTCGGAGGCGAGCGGCTGGCCGACGTTGACCACGATCAGGCGCGTGCCGCCCAGCTTGCGCGCTTCCTCGATCGGCACGTTGTCGACGATGCCGCCGTCGACGAGCAGGTGGCCCTGGTAGCGGATCGGCGCGAACGCCGCCGGCACCGACATGCTCGCGCGGATCGCCATCGCCAGATCGCCCTTCGCGAACACGACTTTCTCGCCCTTGCCGATGTCGGTCGCGATCGAGCGGAACGGAATCGGCAGGTCGTCGAAGTCCTCGGTGCGCAGCGTGGACAGCAGCAGGCGGCGCAGCAGCAGTTGCAGCTTCTGCCCCTGGATCGCGCCGCGCGGCAACGCGATCTTGCCGCCGCGCAGGCCGAGCTCGATGCCGCCGAGGAAGCGCAGTTCGTCTTCCTTGCGCCGCATCGGCAACTCCTCGCGCGGCGGATCGTCGTTGAAGATGTCTTTCCAGTCGATGCTCTTGAGCACCACCTCGATCTCGTCTGCGGTGTAGCCGGCCGCGTACAGGCCACCCACGATCGCGCCCATCGACGTGCCGGTGACGCAGTCGATCGGCACGCGCTCGCGCTCGAGTACCTTGAGCACGCCGATATGCGCCGCGCCGCGCGCGCCGCCGCCGCCGAGCACGAGGCAGGTTTTCGGTGGTGTTGCCCGGGCCCATGCGCTCAATGGCAGAAGAAACGACAAGGCAACGGCGAGGCGTAAAAGAAAACGCGGCATGTTGGGGTTCGCAGGAAGCAAGCTCATTCTCGGCAGAGGATTGGCTTTGGCCTCCCCTTCAAGGGGAGGTTGGGTGGGGATGGTTTTGCGGCAGGTGACGGGCAACTATGCGAGGTTACCGCACACACCATTCCCCTCCCAGCCTCCCCCTTGAAGGGGAGAAGCGAAACGCTCAGTTTTCGAGCGCCTGCCAGCGTGCGTAGGCGTGATCGAGTTCCGCCTGCAGCTTCGCCAGTTCGCCGTTGGCGGCGAGGATCGCGGCGCTGTCCTGGCGGAAAAACGCCGGATCGTTCATCGCCGCGGTGCGCGCGGCGATGTCGTTTTCGAGCGCTTCGATGCGTGCGGGCAGTTGCTCGAGTTCGCGCGCGTCCTTGTAGCTCAGCTTGCGCTTTGCCGATGGAACGGAACCTTCGCTGTCGGATGCGGGCGCAGGCATTGCTGCGACGGGTGCCGCGGATTCGCGGCGCTCGTTGCGCGCCGTCGTCGCCGGCCGTTGCCGCAGCCAGTCGCTGAACCCGCCGACATATTCGCCGACACGCCCGCCGCCTTCGAGCACGAGCGTCGAGGTCACCACGTTGTCGATGAACTCGCGGTCGTGCGAGACCAGCAGCAACGTGCCGGAATACGCAGCCAGCAATTCCTCGAGCAGTTCCAGCGTCTCCACGTCGAGATCGTTGGTCGGCTCGTCCATGACCAGCAGGTTCGAGGGCTGCGCGAACAGTTTCGCCAGCAGCAGGCGGTTGCGCTCGCCGCCGGACAGGCGCGTGATCGGCGCGCGCGCGCGCTCGGGCGAGAACAGGAAATCCTGCAGGTAGCCGAGCACATGCTTGCGGCTGCCGTTGAGCTCGACGTATTCGGTGCCTTCGGCGACGTTGTCGAGCGCGTTCCAGTCCTCACGCAGCGCGCTGCGGTGCTGGTCGAAGTAGGCGATCGAAAGGTTCGTGCCGGGTTCGATCTCGCCGCGCTGCGGTTTCAGGTCGCCGAGCAGCAGCTTGAGCAGCGTGCTCTTGCCCGAGCCGTTCGGGCCGACGATGCCGATGCGGTCGCCGCGCAGGATCGTCGTCGAAAAGTCGCGCAGGATGAGCTTGTCGTTCCAGGCATAGTCCACATCGCGCGCTTCGATCACCTTCTTGCCCGACGACTGCGCCGTGGCCAGGGTCATCTTCGCATTGCCGCCGAGTTCGCGCCGTTCCGCGCGCTCGCGCCGCAGCGCCTTGAGCGCGCGCACGCGGCCTTCGTTGCGCGTGCGCCGCGCCTTGATGCCCTGGCGGATCCAGACTTCCTCCTGCGCCAGCTTCTTGTCGAACAGCGCGTTCGCCTGCGCCTCGGCGTGCAGGCGCTCCTCGCGCCGGCGCAGGTAGTTCGCGTAGTCGCCGGGCCACGAGGTCACCTGGCCGCGGTCGATCTCGACGATGCGCGTCGCCAGCGCGCGCAGGAAGCTGCGGTCGTGGGTGACGAAGACGAGGCTGAATTCGGCGTTGCGCAGGAACTCCTCGAGCCAGGCGATCGCCTCGATGTCGAGGTGGTTGGTCGGCTCGTCGAGCAGCAGCACGTCGGGCGCGCGCACGAGCGCCTGCGCGAGCAGCACGCGGCGCTTCATGCCGCCCGACAGCGCGGCGAAGTCGATGTCGGCCGGCAGCTCCAGCCGTTCCAGCACCTGCGTCACGCGCCGGTCGAGGTCCCAGCCGTGCTGTGCCTCGATCTGCGCCTGCACCGCGCCGAGCGCGTCCAGATCGGCGGAATGTTCCGCGATCAGATGGTGATAGCGCGCGAGCAAGGCGCCGAGGTCGCCCAAGCCTTCGGCGACCACGTCGAACACGCTGCCGGCCACGTCCTGCGGCACTTCCTGGGCGAGCTTGGCCACGCGCACGCCGCTTTGCACGCGCACCTCGCCGTCGTCGGGTTTGATCTCGCCCGCGATCAGGCGCAGCAGCGTGGATTTGCCTTCGCCGTTGCGGCCGACGATCGAGACGCGCTCGCCGGCCTCGATCGCGAGATCGACCTTTTCGAGCAGCAGCGGGCCGCCGACGCCGTAGTCGACGCGTTGGAGTTGGATCAGGGGCATGCGCGGATTGTACCCGTCGCCGTGCATGATGCGGAAAGCGCGCGCAGCGGCCTCACGGCGCGCCGTCGGCGGCGCGGGCACGCGCGATGGCGAATTGCACGGGCTGCCAGGCGCAGCGGTCCGCAGCGACATCGAGGATGCGCGCGTCGAATGCGTGGCCGGCGTCGAGCCAGCACGCGATCTCGGCATTTTGCGCGCGCGGCACGTAGCCGAGCTTGCATCCGTTCCAGTCGATGCGGACGGCGCGCGCGTCGTGCGGATTGGCGGGCTCGCGCACGAGCGTCAGCGCATCGTCCGCGGCCAGCCTGTCGATGACGCGCGGGCCGTCCGCGTAGGCGAAACCGGCGATGGCTCCGCGCAACACGTCGTCGCGTCGCTGGTGCCAATCGTCCTGGGTGGATGCGAAGGCGATCACTTGGGCCAATTCCTCGCGCGAACGCCGATCGAGCCGCCGCAAACGCGGCAGCGGCGGGTCCTCGTGGCGACAAAGGGCGCTCTGCTCCACGTCCCGGACGAGTTGCAAACGCGCCCCGGCCGATGCCGGCGCATTGAGCATGGCCAGCACCTGCGCGGCGAACCGGGCCATCGCATCAGTGGAGTCCCCGTTGCATGGCCCGCGCAATTGCGCGAGATCGAATTGCGGATTTTGCTCGCGATATTCGAACTGGAATTCCGCGGTGGCCGTTTCGCCGTCCATCGTGACGAGATGGAAAATGCGCGTACCCGTGAAGATGCAGTCTTCCCAGTAGTCCGCAACGCAGTGCTTCATCGCCTCGCCTTCGTGCACGAGTGCGGCGAAGCTGGCCAGTTCGAGCAGGCGGCCACCGGGCAACTCCATCTCGCCCAGCAGCGCGGGAACGGTCTGTGGTATCCGCGTGGCGACCGGCGGTGGCGGCACCAGTGGTTGTGCATGCCAGCGCCGCGAGGCGTCGAGCAGGCTCGCCAGGCCGCGCCGCGCGAGCCATGCGTGGCCGAGCGAGTGGACGTCGAGGACGGCAAGGCGGTCCGGCGGCGCGGCCTCGGCCAGCGCGGCCGCGAGGAAATCGCGGGTGTCGCGCAGCGCCGTCCGCAACGGGCCGAAGCGTTGTTCCACCCGCTGCCAGGTAGGCCGCCAACCCGCCGCGAAGGCCAGGGCCAGCCGCTCCGAATCGCGGATCGAACGTGGTCGGAACGGCAGCGCATCGAGGCAGGGCTGCCAGGTTTCGAGTTCTTCGACCGAACGCGGCCGCGCATGCGCGGGCATCGCGTGCAGCAGGCGCAGCACATGGCGCGGCGCGTGCCCCGCAGCCCACGCGCGGCGGCACACGGGCGAGCGCACGAGGGCGCGGTCGATGCGATGGTGTTCGGCCAGCGCGCCGATCAGATCGCGGCCGCGATCGATCGCATCGAGCACGGCCGGGCTCGCGCTCGCGTAGCGTGGCGTCGAGTCCTCGTCCGTGCCGAGCATGTCGGCGCGCTCGTGTACGTCGAGCAACAACGGCGCGACGAGCGGCGGAAACAGCGCGAGCGCCTGCAAACGGTGGCGACGGATCGGCGGCGGCAGGGTGGCCAGCGCGTTGTAATTGTCCACGCAGCCGAAGAACGGCCCGGGTACTTCGAGTTGGCCGAGGGCATCGAGCACATCCGTATCGAGACCGTCGGCAAAGGCGCGGATCGCCTTCGGCAGGGGATTTCCCCACGACACGGACCAGCGTGTCATCGGCACCACGGGCGCGCCCGGCAGCGGCCAGGCATGGCCGAGCCCCGATTCGAGTTCGATCGGCGTGTCCGCGGCGGCATCCAGGCGCGCGAGCAGCGCGGCGAGCAAGTCGTCGCGTTGCAGGCAGGTGGCGGGCAGCCACAGCGCGTGCACATGGCCGTCGCCCAGATGCAGCCAGAGCCAGCAACGGTCCTGCATGTCGCGGCGCGAAAAGAAATAGCGCGCGGGAATCCACACGCGCGCGCGCAGGCCCGCCGGCAAGCCGGCGTCCGCCGCCGCGTTTTCCAATCGAATGCCATCCCCCGTTTCGCGCATCCCCATGCCCCCCGACCCCGACGCAGCGCGATGCTTCCAGCGTGCGATCTCACCGGCTGCGACAGGCGCGTCGGTACTGCGGAAACGGCCATCCCCGCATCCCGCGTCGGCGTGGCCCGCGTTGCGCGGACGTGCAATACAATCCGGCCGGGGTAAATCCGTCTGCAAGGGGTCCGCGTGTCGAAACTGTTGATCCAGAACTACCTCGCCGAGCTGTCGAAGCTGCGCCAGGTCGGCGGCACGCACCGCGAAAGCGTCGTGCGCGAGGCGTTCAAGGACCTGCTCAAGGGCTGGGCGCGCGCGCACGA